>JAEXPQ010000084.1 GCA_023446735.1 Verrucomicrobiota bacterium | reverse complement strand
CCGCTGCCGGTCACTCTCGCGTCCCGGGCCGGTGTCGATGCCGCGGAGGCGCGGCGGATCCAGGCCGAGGCCGCCGTGCGGGCCGCGCAGCGCGAGCTCGAGCGCGACGTGACGCTCGCCGCGCAGTCCTTCGCCGCGAAGACCGCGGAGATCCGCCGCTGGTCGCCGGAGACCGTCGCGAAGTTCCGCGAGTCCGCGGCGGCCGCGGACCGGCATTACCGGCTCGGGGCCGTGCCACTCGGCACGTACCTCGAACTCCAGAACGCGTACCTCGAGGCGGTCGAGGCGTTGCTCGACACCGAAGCCGAGGCGCTCGCCGCCGGCCTTCGCCTCCAACTGCTCACCGGCCTCGACTTCGGCGCCGTGCGCCTCGCGCCATGAAAGCCTCACGGACATTCTCGACTGTAGGGTCGGACCTCGCGTCCGGACCGGCTCGAATCCAGACGGCGCGTCGACAAGCGACGGCCCTACATGACCTGCGGTGGGGAACGAGTCGGTGTGCGCTGCTTGGCCTCCTCGCGGCCTCGCTTTTCGCCGGCTGCGGCTCGCACGCCGACTCCGCCGCCCATGCGGACGGCGACAGTCACGACCACGCCGCCGAGGCGGCGCCCGCCGTGGTCTTCAAGGCCGGGCGTGGTCTCCAGCTCGGCGCGACCGCGGCGCAGTTCATCGGGCTCGCCACGGCGGAAGTCGCCGCGCGCGATCTGCCCGGCGCGGCTGGCGTGCCGGCGGTGCCGGAGTCGGCGTTGCTGCGCACCGTGCGCGGCGAGTTCGTCTTCGTCGCCAACGGCGGATGGTACCTGCGCACGCCGGTGCAGATCGGCGCCGCGGCCGGTGGCTGGGTCGAGATCCGCGACGGACTCTACGAGGGCGACACGGTGGTCGCGCAGGGCGCGCGGGCGTTGTGGCTCGCGGAAATCCAGGCGGTCAATGGCGGCGTGAGCTGCACCCACGGGCACTGAGCCCGCTCCCACCATGTTGGAAAAACTGATCGATTTCTCCCTGCGCCGCCGCGCCTTCGTGGTCGCCGCGGTGCTCGCGCTCGTCGCGGCCGGCGTGTGGTCGGCGTTCCACGTGACCGTCGACGCGGTGCCGGACATCACCAGTCCTCAGGTACAGATCAACACCGCCGTCGGCGGTCTCGCGCCCGACGAGATCGAGACGCTCGTCACCGTGCCCATCGAGATGGAGATGGCCGGCCTGCCGGGGATGGTGGAGCTGCGCTCGCTCTCGAAGTTCGGTCTCTCGCAGGTCACCATGAACTTCCGCGACGGGTCCGACCTCTACCTGTTGCGGCAACTCGTCAACGAGCGCCTCGCCCACGCTCGCGATGCGCTCCCGGCCGACGTCTCGCCCACGCTCGCGCCAATCGCCACGGGCCTCGGCGAGATCGTCTACTACACCGTGCGCTATCGCGGCGATGCCGCGCAGAAACCCGCCGACCGCGCGGAGCAACTGCGCGAGCTGCGGCTCACGCACGACTTCCTCGTGAAACCGCTCCTGCGCGCGACGCCGGGGCTGGCGGAGGTGAATGCGATCGGTGGTTACGAGAAGCAGATCGTGGTCGAACCCGATCCGGCGAAGCTCGCCGCGGCGGGCGTCGCGTTCTCGGAACTGGTCGACGTCGTGCGCAAGAGCACCGCCAACGCCGGCGGCGGCGTGCTCGAGCTCGGCGGCGAGGCCGTGGTCGTGCGCGCCGACACCCGTGTGAAGATCGCCGCGGACCTCGCGCGGCTGCCCGTGAAGTTCGCCGCCGCCGCGGAGCCGATCCTGCTCGGCGACCTCGCGACGGTCGGCATCGGCTCGGCGGTGCGCACGGGCGCGTCGACCGAGGATGGCGAGGAGTCGGTCACCGGCGCGGCGATCATGCTCGCCGGCGAGAACAGCCGGCTCGTGGCCGAGGCCGCGGTGGCGCGGCTGCGCGCGATCGAGGCCAAGCTCCCGCCGGGGATGGAGATCCGCGTCGTCTATGATCGCTCCGATCTCGTGAATGCGACCATCGCCACCGTGCGCGCGAACCTCTTCGAGGGCGCGGTGCTCGTGGCCGCGATCCTGTTCGCCGTGCTTGGCAACTGGCGCGCGGCGGCGATCGTGGCGCTGGCGATCCCGCTCTCGTTCCTCTTCCTGCTCACCGGTCTCGTCCAAGGAAAGTGGAGCGCGAACCTGATGAGCCTCGGCGCGATCGACTTTGGCCTGATCGTCGACGGCGCGGTGGTGATGGTGGAGAACATCCTCCGCCATCTCGCCGAGCGCCAGCGCACGCTCGGCCGCGCGCTCACCGCCGAGGAGCGGCTTCGCGAGGTGCGCACCTCGGCGCGCGAGGTGGCGCGGCCGATGTTCTTCGGAGTGCTCATCATCACCGTCGTGTACGCGCCGGTGCTCGCGCTTACCGGCATCGAGGGGAAGATGTTCCGCCCGATGGCCATCGCGGTGATGCTCGCCCTCGGCGGCGCGCTCGCGTTGGCGCTCACGTTGATGCCGGTCCTCTGCTCGTGGCTGCTGCGCGGCCGGCTTGAGGAACACGACGGCCGCATCGTGCGCGCCGCGAAGGCGCTCTACACGCCGCTGCTCGCCTGGGCGCTGCGGCGGCGCGCGGTGGTGGTCGTGGCGGCGGTGGCGTTGTTCGTGTTCGCCGGCTGGCGCTTCGCCGGGCTCGGCGCGGAGTTTCTGCCGCAGCTCGACGAGGGCTCGCTCGCGATCCAGATGATCCGCGGCAACAGCGTGGGCCTCGCCGACTCGATCGATCTCCAGAAGCGCACCGAGCGTCTGCTACTCACTAGGTTTCCGGAGATCGCCGGCATTTTTGCGCGCCTCGGCACCGCCGAGATCGCGATGGACCCGATGGGGCCGAACACCTCCGACACCTACGTGCGGCTTCGGCCGCGCGCGGAATGGCGCGAGATCGACGGCCGCCGGGTCACGAAGGCCGAGCTGGTGGAGCTCATGCGTCGCGAACTCGCGGCGACGATCCCCGGCCAGGCGCACCTGTTCACGCAGCCGGTACAGCTGCGTTTCAACGAGATGATGGCCGGCGCGCGCGCCGATCTCGCGCTGAAGATCTACGGCGACGACTTCGCCGAACTCGAGCGCCTCGCCGTCGAGTGCCGCGATGTGTTGCGCACGATCCCCGGCGGCGCCGACGTCGAGTTCGACGCGCTCGGGCGGCTCCCGATGCTGGAGATCACACCGAAGCGCGATGCGCTCCGCCGGCTCAATCTCCACGCCGATGAAATCAACGGCGTCGTCGCCACCGCGCTCGCCGGCGAGGAGGCCGGCGCGCTCGTCGAGGGCAGCCGGCGGTTCGATGTTGTGGTCCGGTTGCCCGAGGCTGCGCGGCTGGATCTGGCCGCGTTGCGCGAACTTCCGGTGCGCACGGCGGAGAACGACGGCGTGCAGGTGCCGCTTGGGCGGATTGCGGATATCGCCGTCGCGGACCGTGTGGGCCTCATCGCCCGCGAGGACACTCAGCGGCGCGTGGCGATCCTCGTCAACGTGCGCGGTCGCGACACCGACGGCTTCGTGCGCGAGGCCAGCGCGAAGCTGCGCGGCGCCGTGAAATTCCCGACGGGTTACTACTTCGAGTTCGGCGGGCAGTTCGAGAACCTGCAGGCGGCACGTGCGCGCCTTGCGGTGGTCGTGCCCGTGGCGCTCGCCCTCATTTTCGCGCTCACGTACGCGAGCTTCGGCAGCGCGCGGCAGGCGGCGCTGATCTTCGTGAGCGTGCCGCTTGCGGCGGCCGGCGGCGTGCTCGCGTTGGAGCTGCGCGGGCTGCCGTTCACGATTTCGGCGGCGGTCGGCTTCATCGCGCTCGCCGGCATCGCGGTGCTCAACGGCATTATGCTGATCAGCTACATCAACCAGCTCCGCGGCGAGGGCCGGGCGCTGCGCGCGGCGGTGGTCGAGGGCACGCTCACGCGGTTGCGTCCGAAGCTCATGACGGCGCTGGTGGCCTCGCTCGGCTTCGTGCCGATGGCGCTCGCCACCGGCCCCGGCGCCGAGGTGCAACGCCCGCTCGCGACGGTTGTCATCGGAGGAATCGTGAGCTCGACGTTCCTCACGTTGGTCGTGCTGCCGGTGCTCTACGACCTCGTCGAAGCGCGGCGGCGGAAACCGCGGGCGGGAGGGAGGAGCGAAGTATGGCCACCAAACACTCCGTTGTAGGAGCCTGCTCGCAGGCGATTCCGAGCGCCGATCGCGTGCAAGCACGCTCCTACCTCGATCACCGGAGCGGCTTCGGCTCGAGTCCAGATGGCGGGCGTAGAGCCCGCCCCACCATCGGAGAAGCTACTGTCCACCGTCTGGTGGCGGGACCGTTGTTCACGTCCCAACCTTCCAAACCATCCAATCCATGAAGACCAAGACCCTGTTGTCCCTCGTCGTCGCGCTGTGCGCGGCGGTCCTCGTCCACGCAGAGAAGATCGTCGGCGGCCCGGCGGGCGGGCGGCTGCTCGAGACGGAGCCGGCGCGCGCCGAGTTCGTCGTGAATGCGGAGCGGAAGGCGGAGATCCGTTTCTACGACTCCGCGCTGAAACCGGTGGCGCCCACCACGCAGCTGGTGACCGTCACCGCCGAGCCGGCGAGCGGTCGGGTGAAACTGGAGGTGGTGCAGACCGAGTTCGGCTTCGCGACCAAGGAGACCCTTCCCGCCGGCGGCACGTATCGCGTGGTCGTGCAGGTGCGCGCCACGCCGGAGGCGAAGCCGCAGAACTTCCGCATCGACCTCAACCTCGGCCATTGCGGGGGTTGCAACCGCGCCGAGTACGCCTGCACCTGCGAGAGCCATTGAGCCAGTGGCTCGCTGGTGGCGTGGGCCAGCGCGCTTGCTCGCGCCCGAAATGCGCGTGCAAGCACGCTCACCTACCGTTTCGCCATCGGGCCATCGGAGGCGCTGCTTGTGAAACGCGATGCGGCCGCCATGCTCCGCGGGCATGTCGCCCGCCGCCGCCACCCTCGTCGCCGATCTCAAACGCGCCAATGTCGTCGCCTCCGTCCAGAGCGTCCTGAGCTGGGATGAGCAGGTGAACTTGCCGAGCGATTCGGCGGAGCGCCGGGCGGAACAGTCGGCGTTGCTGGCCGAGCTCCAGCACCGCGAGGCGACCAACCCGCGCATCGGGGCGTCGCTGGCTGCGCTCGAGGCCCTCGGTGACGGCGCGAGCGAGGAGGAACGCGTATTGCGGCGGCACGCGCGCAAGGACTACGACCGGCTGACTAGGCTGCCGGCGGCGTTCGTGGCCGAGAAGGCGCGGCTCGACAGCGAGTCGTACCATGCGTGGGCCGAAGCGCGGGCGGCGCGTGATTTCGCGAAGTTCGCGCCGTTCCTGGAGCGCCAGCTCGGGATGGCGCGGCGCGAGGCGGCGTTGCTCGGGTTGGCCGATGCCTACAATCACGCGCTCGACAAGCACGACCCGGGGATGACGGCGGCGCGGTTCACGGCGCTGTTTGCCGAGCTGAAGCGCGACCTCGTGCCGCTGGCGCGACGGATCGTCGGCTCGCCGGTGAAGGCGCCCCGCGGGCTGCTGAAGGAGTTCCCGGTCGAGCAGCAGCGCGAGTTTCTCCGCGAAGTGACGACGGCGCTCGGCTTCGACTACGGGCGCGGGCGGATCGATGTGTCGCTGCACCCGTTCTGCTCGGGCGACGGGCACGACATCCGGATGACGACGCGTTTCGACGCGGACAACCCGCTCGATTCGCTCTTCAGCGCGATTCACGAGACCGGCCACGGGCTCTACGAGCAGGGGCTGCCGCGCGAGTGGATCGGCACGCCGCTGGGCGAGGCGGTGGGCATGGGTATCCACGAATCGCAGAGCCGCTTGTGGGAGAATCAGGTGGCGCGCAGCCGGGCGTTCTGGAGTTTCTGGGAGCCGAGGTTCCGTGCGCGCTTCGCGCCACGGCTCGATGGGGTCGCGTCGGATGCGCTCTACCTCGCGATCAACGAGGTCGCGCCCACGTTGATCCGCGTCGATTCCGACGAGGTGACGTACAACCTGCACATCATCCTGCGGTTCGAGATCGAGCAGCGGTTGTTTCGCGGCGAGCTCGCGGTGGCGGACCTGCCGGCGGCGTGGAACGCGCTCGCGCAGGAGCTGCTCGGTCTCACCCCGGCGCACGACGGCGAAGGGTGTCTCCAGGATGTGCACTGGTCGGGCGGGGCGTTTGGGTATTTCCCGAGCTATTGCCTCGGCAACATGATCGCGGCGCAGCTCTGGTATGCGGCGCAGGTGGCGTTGCCCGGGTTGCAGGACGATTTCGCGGCGGGACGTTTCGACCGTCTGCTCGGTTGGCTGCGCGGCCACATCCATGAACGCGGCCGGCGGCTCGAAACCGAGGCGTTGGTGCAGGCGGTGACCGGGGAGGGAATCTCGCCGCGGCATCTCGTGCGCTACCTGGGCGAACGCTACCTGCCGCTGTACGGAGGCTGAGCGGACGCCTGCGGAACACCGGTTCTCCACGGTCGGAAGAGACTCGGTTGGCTGTCGGCGGGTCGCCGCATGCCTCCGGGCAGGGCGCAAGCTCGGCCCGCGTGCGCCCTCTGTCGCGGACCTGCGCTCCTCGGATGCGGTGACGGTGTGGGACTTATACTCGCCACATGAGGTTGCTTCATCTTCGAGGAAACTGTGAAACCGGTCGTTACGACTTTCGACTAATGGACGCCGGGTGCTCGCGCGCCACGATGCACGATTGGACCCGCGCCGGCGCGTGGTTCCTGCCCACCCGCGAACCCGATGAACCCCGAGTGCTCCCGCTGTGAACCGCGCTTTCGCGCTGGATCGTCTTCCCCTGCCGCCACGACCCATTCGGGCGTGGCGTCAGTCGGACGTGGTGGCGGCGGAGTGGTCTGGTGCGGGCGGAAGCGGGAGACGCCGCCGCGGTGGTGGCGGCTGGTTGTCCTGCTGATCTGGAGCCTGTGGGCGGGTCAGGCTCTCGTTGCGGCTCCCTTGCGTTGGCCGAGCACCGTTGACGTGAATCCGGGCGAGACGGTGACGGCGACCCGCGACGGGGTGGCGCATACGTTCCGCATTCTCAACGACGGGACCGGCCAGCCGGCGATAAAGTACGAGACGATGCCCTTCCCGACGACGTCCGTCGACAAACGCGTGAACTACGCGGTGCGCGTGCGCCTGCTGGTGGACGGTGAGGAGATCGAGCTGGTGGCGCGGCCGTTCCAGTATCCGGTGACGGCGGCCGGGCTGCGGTTGTACCTCGACGGCACGAAGGAATGGCTCGGCACCGACGATGTGTACCCGGTGAACATCCCAAAGCGCATCCGCCTGCGCTTCACCGCGGCGGGAGAGTCGTGGGGGCCAGTCGGCCTGCGTTTCCCGGTGGGCGAGTACCGCTGGCACGCGACGACCTACAACAACACCTGGCTGGGCGTCGTGCCGCAGGACGTGAGCACGACCTACTACCACAAGGGCGAGGATTTCGGGGCCGTGCCGGATCGGCTGCCGGTGCTCGCGCCGGAGGCGGGCGTGGCGTCGACCGAGGGCACCGGGGTGCAGACGACGAGCGCGGACGGCACGCTCTTCTGGGCAGCGCACATGAACGCGGCCAACATCGCCGTGGTGGCCGGCCAGCAGGTGGCGGCCGGGCAGGTGCTCGGCCTCACCGGCAATCGCGGCAACAGCAACGCCGATCCGCACGTTCACTACGACATCAGTTGGGGCGCGGAGGAGCCGGGCAGTTTCCCCTTCGCGGCGGACGCCTATCTGCGCGACTACCCCGACGCCGGCATCCCAGTCGCCGGCGGCTACCAGTTCATGTTGGCGGGCGAAACGCTCACGCTCGATGCCCGTCGTTCGCTCGCCCGGCCGGGCCGCACGATCACCGGCTACCGGTGGATCTTGCACGACGGCACCACGGTCGACGGTCCCACCGCGGTGCTCACGGCGCCGACAGCCGGCTTCTATGCGGAGGAGCTGCGCGTGTTCTTCGACGACGGGCGCGAGGAGCGGGGATTCACCCAGGTGCGTGTCTTCAACTCCGGCGCGGCGGGGCAGCTGCCCATCGTCGGCTTCCTCTACCAGTACCCGGTTCGCGGAATCGGGCCGGGCGACGAGATGACGATCCGCCACCATCCGTTCGCCAGCGAGTGCAACTCGCGCACGATCGACTTCGGCGATGGCTCGCCGGTGCAGACGGTCTCCGGACCGCAACCGATCATCGCACACCGCTACGCCTCGCCCGGGCTCTACACGGTGACCGTGCGCGCCGCCTCGCCGGTGCCGCAGGTGCTGAAGACCTCGGTGCTGGTCGAAGGCGAGGGTGGTGGGCTCAACCACGCACCGACGATCGCCGGACCGGTGGTGCGCGACTGGCGGGGCCTCGCGGGGCGCGCGATCACGGGCGCCTTGGCCGGCAGCGACCCCGACGGCGATCCCTTGGACTGGAGCATCGGGCAGGTTCCGGCGCACGGCGCCGCGAGCGTGGATTTGGACGGGTTGGTGCACTACCGTTCGTCGCCGGGTTATGTCGGGGCCGACTCGTTCGAGGTTGTGCTTGCCGACGGGCGTGGCGGCAGCGCCACGGTGCGGGTGGATGTGGTGTTGCGGGCGTTGCCCGTCGTCGGGTCCGCCGGGGTGCGGATCGAGGCCGAGGACTACGACGAGGGCGGCGAGGGCGTTGCGTATCACGATGTTGATGCCCGCCAGGGTCCATCCCGGGTGCGGACCGATGGCAGCAATCATGATGTCGACATCGTGGCGATCGAGCCGGGGGCGGACGCTCCGGGGTTGAAGATCGGTTACACCGAGCCGGGCGAGTGGTTGCGCTATACGCTGATGGTGCCGGTCACCGGGAGCTACAACGTGCGCCTGCGGGTCGCCAACGGCTCCGACTCCGCCTCGACCGGTGCGATCTCGTTGCGGTGGAAGGGCGCCGTGGTGGCCGGTCCGCTCACGGTGCCTGCCACCGGAAGCTGGGACACCTTCGTGGATCTCGACGTGCCGGGTGTCGCGCTCTCCGCCGGCACCGACCTGCTGCAGCTCGACTGCAACACGGGTGGCTTCGACTGCAACTGGATCGAGTTCGTGCCCGAACAGGTGCCCGCGTTTGCGGACTGGATCGCCGACCATTTCCCCGATGCCGGAGGCAACACCGCGATCGTCGGTCCGACGGCCGATCCCGATGGCGACGGCATGAGCAATCTCCTCGAATACGGTCTCGCCCACGCGCCGGACGTGCGCGAGGCGGCGCCCGCTCCGTCGCTCGTGACGGTGGGCGGCAGCCAGTACCTCGCGCTGACGTTCCAGCGTGCGAGCGGCGTGAGCGTCGTGGCCGAGATCTCCGACGATCTCGTCACCTGGAGCAGCGCGCCCGCCGCGCTCGTGCAGCAGGGCGCCGCCGTGCCCGATGCCTCCGGCTTCTTCGAGACTGTTACCTATCGGAGCACCGCGACCACGGCCGCGAAGTCCCGGCAGTTCCTGCGCGTGCGCGTGACACAGCCCTGATCATCGATGAAAACGACAACCCAGCCTTCATTCGCGCGTCGCGTCGCCGCGCTCGCCCTCTGCGCTCTTGCCGCGGCCGGTCCGCTCTCGGCCGGCACGCCGCGCGCGCAGCCGCCGTACTTCGATCTGCAGTTCGCTCCGGTCGCGGGGCAGCCGAACCAGCTGAGCTTCTCCTTCGGCCCGATCTACGCCGGTCGCACGTACACGCCCGAGTTCTGCACGGATCTCGCGGCGGGCAACTGGCAACCGCTCACGACCACCAGCGCGCCGGTCGATGCGAACGGACGGCGCACCATCGTCGATCTCGCGGCGAGCGGGCCGCGGAAGTTCTACCGCGTGAAACTTGAGGGCGATCCCACGCCGTTTCAGCTCTCTGTGGAAAGCCACTGGGTGGCGAACAGCGGCGGGCGCCCCACCAACTATCGGCCGTACGGCGTCGATCCGGTGGCGTGGGACGGCAACGCCGGCAACCATCTGACCGGGCTGCGGGTGATCGACCAGCAGGGCGGCAATGCTCTCGTGGTCACGAGCAACGAGTACGATGAGACCGGGCTTGGCAACAATCCAAACCTGGGCGCGGTGTATCAGGACGGACACTGCCTCGGCAAGGCGTTCGGCGAGCACGGCCCGATCGACAACCGCACGGCCACCAACCGCACGGGCACGCTCACGGCCACCGTGCGCAACCTCTGGGGGCGCGGCTTCTTTCTCCGGATCACCATATCGGAGAACGCGCCGCCGGACACGCCCACTCCGCTGCGGCTCACTCCGCCGCCGACCGGTGCCGATGCGCCGTACGTCGAACTGAGCGACGGGCGCGCGATCCGTTCGGTCGTGGATCCGACCGCGGTGTCGTTCGATCTGCAGGGCCGCCTCTGGATAGCCGACAACGGTCCCGACCAGAACGTGAAGATCTTCGACGTTACCGGCAGCGGGGCGCCGACCGAAGTCGGCACCTTCGGCGAAACCGGCGGCGTGTTTGCCGGCCCGGTACCGGGAGCATGGGGCGAGAAGCGTTTCTGGGGCCCGGTGGGAATCGGACACGATGCGGCCGGAAACGTCTACGTGGGCGGCACCGGCATGAGCAGCCTGATGATGGGCGGCACCGACATCCGTGCGTACGACTCGTCGGGCAAGTTCCTGTGGATGGTGAACTCCACCTTCACCAACGCCGGCGACGCCGACCCGGCGAGCGACGGCACTTCCGTGTACCTCAACGCGAAACGCTATGCGTTGGACTACACGAAAGGACCGGGCGCGAGCTGGAGCTTCGCCGCCGTCACGCTCGATCCGTTCCGCTTTCCCGACGACCTGCGGCTCCAGTCCGCGATGGAGTCGGTGTGGGTGCGGTGGATCGAGGGGCGGAAGTTTCTCTTCCTCGGCACGATGTACGGTGGGATCATCTATGTGGTGCGGTTCGAACCGGGCAGCGAGATCGGCATCCCGACCGCGTTCTTCAACCTCGGCGTAAGCGGCAACAACTCGGAGATCTTCGCGGGCCTGCACCCGAACTGGCCGGCGGACGAGTCGAACAAGAACCGTCGCTGGCGCTGGCTCGACACCAACGGCGACGGGCACCCCCAGCCCGAGGAGTTCGCGGAATTCTACGTGGGTGCGATGGCGGGTTCCTGTGTCGATGTGGATGACAGTGGTGCGATCTGGTATGGCGGCCGGGGCGAGTACTCGGGCTATTTCCGCGACGGCGGCATGACCCGCCTCGTGCCGGGCGGACTCGACGCGAACGGCGTGCCGCGCTACCCGCTCGCAGCGATCGAGCGGCCGGCGGTGCCGTTCACCGGTCACGGTGCTGCGACCATGCGTCTGAAGTACCTGCCCGCCACCGACACGCTGTTTGTCTCGGGGAGTTATGACTCGTGGTACGACCGCGTCGTTTACCGCTACGACCACTTCAACGATCCGGCGCGGCGGACTTTCCGCTTCATGGCCGACCTCGGCTATGAGGACTTCGGCCGCGAGGTCCATCTCGACCAGGGCACGGCGGACATGACGATCCCGCACGGCTTCACCGCCGACGAGGACTACATCTATGTCGTCTACCTCGACAACGGGCGCGACGCCCGTGTGCGCGGGGAGGTCACGATCTACGATGCGCGCGACGGCCACAAGGTCGGCTGGATCGTGCCCGGCGAGGAGACCGGTGGCTATTCCGGCGCGATGGATCTGGTGAACCCGATCAACGTCGTCACCCGCGCCAACGGGGAGAAGATCATCATGGTCGAGGAGAACGGCGCCGGGAAGGTCATGGTCTACCGCTGGGCCCCGCCGAATATGCCGTGAGGGCGCCGCCCGCATCGGGGCGGCACTGCTGATATGATGTGCCGTGGTCTGGCGGGGCCGTATCTCCAGACTTCTACTTTCGGATGCTTGCCGCTTGGGAGCGCGGTCCCTCCTGATGGAGGCTCGCACCGCCCGAAATGCTCTCCCGCCCCCTCCTCACCCTCGCGTTGCTGGCCCTGACCGGCGACGCCGCCTCGTTCGCTTCCCCGGTCGCCGCGCCGCGTACCACTTGGATGCCGGACAACGGCAACGGCTCCTTCACGAATCCGCTCTTTTACGACGAGTTCTCCGATCCCGACATCATCCGGGTGGGCGACGACTTCTACCTCGCCGGCACCACGATGCATGCGATGCCGAGCCTGGTGATCCTGCACTCGCGGGATCTGGTGAACTGGAGTTTCCTGAGCTATGCCGCCGAGCAGCTCGACCTCGGGCCGGAGTTCCGCCTCGAGGGCGGGAAGGACGCCTACGGTCAGGGCATCTGGGCGCCGTGCATCCGCTACCATGAGGGCACGTTCTACGTGTTCTCCAACATCAACCGGAAGGGCCTGCTCGTCTTCACGAGCAAGGACCCCGCCGGCCCGTGGCAGCAGCGAATGATCACGCCGGGCATCCATGACCTGTCCGTGCTCTTTGACGACGGCGGCCGCATCTACGCCATCTCCGGCTACGCCGAGGTGCGCCTGATCGAGTTCAAGCCCGACCTGAGCGGCTTCGTCGAGGGCAGCGAGCGCGTCATCATCCCGCGCGGCAGTGCGATGGGCGAGGGGCACCATTTCTACAAGATCAACGGCCAGTACATCATCATCAGCGCCGACTATGCGCCCACCGGGCGCATGCAGTGCGCGCGCGCCGACCGGATCGACGGGCCCTATGAAACGGCCGTCATCAGCGCCCGCGAGACGATGGGCACGCAGCGGGGGTGGTGGTGCAACAACGCCGGCCAGAACGGCCCGGTTCCCGCGCCGGGCGCGACGTTCGAGATCCACAAGCCCGGCGACAACGAGTTCGGCGCCGCGCCGCTCCACCAGGGCGGCATCGTCGACCTGCCCAACGGCGACTGGTGGGGGTATTCGATGATGGACTTCAAGTCGATCGGACGGACCACCTTCCTCTCGCCCGTCACGTGGCACGACGGCTGGCCGTACTTCGGCCTGCCCGGCAACCTCGGCCGGTCGCCGCGCACCTGGGTGAAGCCTGCCGTCGCCACACCGGCTGCGCCCACCGCGACCTACCGGCGCAGCGACGATTTCTCCGGCGCGAAACTCCTGCCCGTCTGGCAGTGGAACCACGTGCCTGTCGCTGGAAAGTGGTCGCTCACCGAGCAGCCCGGCGCGCTGCGGTTGCATACGTTGCCCGCGGCGCACTTCCTCGCCGCGAAGAACACGCTCACCCAGCGCGTGATCGGCCCGGAATCCACGGCCACCGTCGTGCTCGACGGCGCCGGTTTGCAGCCCGGCGATGTGGCGGGGCTCGGCTTGCTCAATGTCCCCAGTGGTTGGATCGGCTTGGTGCGCACCGAGGCCGGCCTCGTGCTGCGCGGCTACAACCAGCTCCTCGACGAGACCGTCGACCGTCCGCTCTCCGGCACGCGCGTCTTCCTGCGCGCCACCGGCAACTACGACGACGACCTCGCGCAACTCAGCTTCAGCACCGATGGCGCCACCTTCACACCGCTCGGCTCCGCGCTGCGGTTGCCGTACCAGTTGAAGACCTTCCAGGGCGTGCGCTACGCGCTCTTCGCCTTCAACACCGCCGGTCGCGAGGGCGGCCACGCGACCTTCGACGATTTCCGCGTCGACGAACCGCTGGCGGACCGCTCGCAGAATCTTCCGGTCGGCAAGGTCATCACCCTCACCAACCGCGGCAACGGCTCCGCTGTTTGGGCCAACCGCAACGGCATGCTGCACTCGGCGCGCCCCGGCTCAGCGGAGGCCTCGAGCCCGGCCGCCCGTTTCCGCGTGCATGACCGCGGGCAGGGCAGGGTGGCGCTCGAGGCGCTCGACAGCAGCGGCTTCGTCACCGTCGTCGGCCTCGGCCTTTCCGGCGACGTGCGCCTCGTGAAGACCGAGTCCGCCGGCAGTCTCTTCCAATGGCAGGACATGCTGCGCGGGCAGTGCATGCTGCTCTCGTTGAAGACGCACCGGTACGTCGGCCTCCACCCGCAGACCGGCGAGCCGTACTCGGCGGAATCTCCCGGTGCGAATCCGGACCGCAAAGACGGGGCGGTCTTCGACTGGCGGGAGGCCGCCGCGCCGTGACGCGGCGCTCGACGATTCCCGTCGCCCGTCCGGAACCCCCGCCGGTAACTTCGTGATTGGCCCCGCCTGCTGCGACTCCTCCCTTCGCTTCCTCTCCCCGCATCGTCACCATGAACCTGCAACACGTTTCCGTCCTTTCCCTCTCTTTGGCGCTCGCGTTGGCGGCGTATGCGGCGCCGGAGGCGACTCCCGCCTACCTCGATTCGACCCAGCCGCAGGCCCGGCGGATCGACGACCTCATCGCCCGCATGACGCTGGAGGAGAAGGCGTCCTTGATGGGCAACACCACGCCCGGAGTGCCTCGTCTCGGGATTCCGAAGTACAACTGGTGGAGCGAGGCGTTGCACGGTGTCGCCAACGCGGGCCACGCCACCGTCTTTCCGCAGGCGATCGGTCTCGCGGCGATGTGGAACGACTCGCTCCAGCACGAGATCGCGCAGGTGATCGGCGTCGAGGGTCGCGCGAAGTTCAACGGCTACAAGGGGACGCCCGAGGAGGGCGCGATCTTCCGCGGCCTCACGTTCTGGTCGCCCAACATCAATATCTTCCGCGACCCGCGCTGGGGCCGCGGCCAGGAGACCTACGGCGAGGACCCGTTCCTCACCGCGCGACTCGGCGTTGCCTTCGTGCGCGGGCTCCAGGGCGATCATCCGGACTATCTCGTCGCGGCCGCCTGCGCCAAGCACTTCGCCGTGCACAGCGGGCCGGAGCCGCTGCGGCACATCTTCGACGCCGCGCCGCCGGCGACCGATCTCTACGACACTTATCTGGCGGCCTTCGAGGCCCTCGTGCGCGAGGGGCGGGTCGAGATCGCGATGACCGCCTACAACGCGCTGCATGGCATCCCGTGTTCGGTCCATCCGTTGCTGTATCAGCTGCTTGAACGCTGGGGGTTCGACGGCCACGTCACCTCCGACTGCGGTTCGGTCGCCGACCTCAGCCGCACCTACAAATGGGTGCACGACGACGCGGCCGCCGATGCCCTGACCCTGCGCGCCGGGATGCATCTGCGCTGCGGGTTCCAGCCCACGGCGTTGGTTGAGGCCGTGCAACGCGGTCTGATCTCCGAAGCGGAACTGGACCAGCGCCTGCACGGGCTGGTGCGCACGCTCTTCCGGCTCGGCTTCTTCGATGCGCCCGAGAAGGTGCCCTTCAACGCCATCCCGGCGTCCGCGAACGACACGCCCGAGCATGGGGCGGTCGCCCTGCGCGCCGCGCGCGAGTCGATGGTTCTGCTCCGGAACGACGGCGTGCTGCCGCTGCGCCGGGAGGCGTTGCACCGGGTCGCCGTGATCGGTCCGAACGCGGACTCGGTGCCGGCACTGGTCGGCAACTACAACGGGGAGCCCTCCGCGCCCGTCACCGTGCTCGCCGGCTTGAAGGCCGCGCTGGAGCCGGCGGGCGTGCGGGTGGACTACGCGCACGGCTGCGACTACACGACGCGGACCGACGCGTGGCGCCTGCTGCCGCACCCGTGGTTCCGGGGCGAGTTCTTCGCCAACGGCGAGCTGGCGGGCGCACCGGTCGCCGATCGCTACGATCGGCCGTTGTGCGTTTCCTGCGCTGGCGCCAAGGAACCGTACGCACTGCCCGCCGGTGTCCCCGCCAGCGGCATCTCCGCCCGCTGGACCGGCACGCTGCAGACCACGATGGCGGGCGAGTATCATTTCCGGGTGCGCGGCCGCGGCGGCTTTCGGCTGCTGCTCGGCGACCGCCTCCTGGTCGATTCCTGGCGTCCGGCGCCGGGGGAGGAGGCCGCGGAGCGCGAGGTGGTCGTGTCCACCACGCTGGCCGGGAACGCCGCGCTGACACTCAAGCTCGAATACGCCCAGGGCGTCGGCCCCGTGCAGGTGGCCCTCGAATGGCGCACTCCGCCGGTCGAGGCGCACGCCGAGGCGCTGGCCGCGGCCAGGGAGGCCGATGTGATCGTGTTCGTCGGCGGGATCTCCGCGCAGCTCGAAGGCGAGGAAATGGAGGTCGACTACGACGGCTTCACTGGCGGCGACCGCGTCGGGATCGAGCTGCCGGAGCTGCAACAGCGCCTGCTCGAGCGTCTGCGCGCCACCGGCAAGCCGGTCGTGTTCGTGAATCTCTCCGGCAGCGCCGTCGCGATGCCGTGGGCCGCCGAGAACCTCGCTGCCATCGTGCAGGCCTGGTACCCCGGCCAGGCGGGCGGCACAGCCGTCGCCGATGTGTTGCTCGGCAACTACAACCCGGCGGGCCGCCTGCCGGTGACGTTCTACCGTGCCACCGCGGATCTGCCCGACTTCAAGGACTACGCCATGGCCGGTCGCACCTACCGGTTCTTCGCCGGCCGGGCGCTCTTCCCCTTCGGCCACGGTCTCAGCTACACGCGGTTCGACTATGCGGCGCTCCGCGCCACGCCCCAGCCCGACGGCTCGCTCCAGGTGCTCGTCGAGCTCACGAACAGCGGGACGCGCGACGGCGACGAGGTCGTGCAGTTGTACGCCGTGCCACCGACCGGCGCGCAGCCGGGCGAGCTACAGTCGCTCTGCGGTTTCCGCCGCGTGCACCTGAAGAAGGGCGAGACGCGGACGGTGACCCTCACCGTGCCCGCTTCCGCGTTGCGCCGCTGGAGCGCCGCCCAGGGCGCCTATGCTGTGCCGGCCGGCACGTGGACGCTCCGGGCCGGCGCGTCGTCCGCCGATCTTCGACAAAGCGTCGCGATCGCGCTTTGATTTCGCCCGGCCGTTCGTCTTCGTATCGTCCCGGAACGCTCCGCCGCGGTGCGGGCATCACTCCTCTCCCTCGAATGAAAACCCTGATCAAGACTCTGATCCTCTCGGGCCTCCTGCTGGTGGCCGCGGGCACCAGCGCCCAGGATCCGAACTTCTACATCTTCCTCTGTCTCGGGCAGTCGAATATGGAGGGTTTCCCGGGTATTCCCGAGGAATACCGCGGTCCGGTTGATCCGCGTTTCCAGGTCCTGGCCGCGGTGGACTTCCCGGAGCTCAAACGCGAGAAGGGCTACTGGTACCCCGCGACCCCGCCGCTCAGTCGGCCGCCCGCGGGCCTCAGCCCGGCGGACTTCTTCGGCCGCGCGCTCGTCGCGCAGCTGCCGGCCCACATCAAGGTCGGCGTGGTCAATGTCGCCGTGGGCGGCTGCAAGATCGAGTTGTTCGACCCTGCCAGCGAGGCCGCGTATGTGGCCAGCGCGCCCGAGTGGATGAAACCCGCGCTCGCCGCCTACGACGGCAGCCCGTATCGGCGCCTCGTCGAGATGGGCAAGCTCGCCCAGCAGGCCGGTGTCATCAAGGGCATCCTCCTGCACCAGGGCGAGTCCAACACCGGCGAGGCCGACTGGCCGGCGAAGGTGAAGATTGTCTATGGGAACCTGCTCCGGGAGCTTGGTCTGACCGCGGCCGAGGTGCCGTTGCTCGCCGGCGAAGTCGTGGGAGCCGACCAGAACGGGAAATGTGCCGGCCTGAACCCCGTCCTCGCGACGCTCCCCGCCGCCATCCCCACCGCACATGTCGTTTCCTCGGTCGGCTGCGCCGCCTTGGGCGACCGGCTCCATTTCTCGCCCGAAGGCTACCGCGAACTCGGCCGCCGCTATGCGGAGTTGATGCTGCCGATCCTCGGTGTCGGCACGACCACCGGCGCTCCCGCCGGCGCCGTTCCGCCGGCCGCGCCGGGATCGAATCCGCTCTTTCGCGACGCGTTTACCGCTGATCCGGCGCCGTTGGTGGTGGGCGACACGCTCTATCTGTACGTCGGGCACGACGAGGCCACCGGGAAGCAGATGTTCAACATCACCGAGTGGCTCTGCTACTCGACCAAGGACCTGCGGCACTGGACCGCGCACGGCTCGGTGCTCAAGCCCACCGACTTCACCTGGGCCACCGGCGAGGCGTGGGCCTCGCAGGTCGTGGCGAAAGACGGGAAGTTCTACTTCTACACCACGGTGCAGCACGGCGAACCGCACGTGGGCAAGTCGATCGGCGTCGCCGTCGGCGACAACCCGCTCGGGCCGTTCAAGGACGCGCGCGGTACCGCGCTCGTGCGCGACGACACCACGCCCAGCGACAAGCCGTGGAACGACATCGATCCCACCGTCTTCATCGACGACGATGGCACCGCCTACCTCGCGTGGGGCAATCCGTATCTCTATTTTGCCAAGCTGAAGCCGAACATGACCGAGATCGACGGCGAGATCCGGCGGATCGAGTTGCCGTACTACACCGAGGGGCCATGGCTCCACAAACGCGGCGACCTCTACTACCTCACCTATGCCGCCTTCGCGCACCAGGGGAAGTGGGAGAAGCTCTGCTATGCGACCGCGCCGGCGATCGCTGGGCCGTGGACCTACCGCGGCATCCTCACCGACCAGACGAGGAACAGCTACACGATCCATCCCGGGATCGTGGAGTTCAAGGACCGCTGGTATCTGTTCTACCACACCGCCGACCTCGTGCTCAACGGCGAGAAGGGCGGGCTCGGACGGCGCAGCGTCGCGGTCGAGCCTCTCTACTACAACCCCGACGGCTCGATGCAGCCTGTCGTGCAAACCGCCACCGGAGCGAGCCGGCCGGCGCAACCCTAACCGACTATGATCCCACGCTCGCTTGTCCTCCTCTGCACGGTTCTCGCGCTGACCGTCGCCTCCGCGGAGCCTGATCAAGCGCCTCCGCCCGCGCCGCTGCAGACCGAGTTCGTCTACGAGGCTGTGGTGGCGATCGACGCCGCGGTCGAGGTGGGTGCGACGCCGCATGGACAGCGTCGCTACATCCCGATCACGGGCGGCACGTTCGCGGGGCCGCGACTGCGCGGCTCGATCCTGCCCGGTGGCGCCGATTGGCAGACCTCGCGGCCCGACGGCGTGACGGAACTCGACGCGCTCTATTCGATGCGCTGCGACGACGGCACGGTGGTCATCGTGCGCAACCAGGGCGTGCTCGCCGCTGGCGGCTATCTGCGCACCGCGCCGCGGTTCGAGGCGCCGGCCGGCCCGCACGCGTGGCTCAACGAGGCGCAGTTCGTCGGTTCGGTCGCCGGCGGGCCCCGCCCCGGCACCGTGATCATCCGCGTCTTTCGGGTCCTTTGACGGAGAGCCCGGCCCCCGGCGATCCGGTCGGACGGCGCTATTTCCGCAGTGAACTGACGGAGTACAGCACCAGCGCGATCCAGATGCAGGCGAAGGAGGCGAGGCGCGCGGGGGAGAGCGGTTCGTGGTAGACGAAGGCGCCGAGCAGGAAGGTGAGCGAGGGGACGATGTATTGGAGAATTCCAACCGTCGCCAGTGGCAGGCGCCGCGCGCCGGCCGCGAAGAGCAGCAACGGCACCGCGGTGACGATGCCGGCGCTCAGCACACCGACCTGTTGCCACCCGCTCGCGTGGCCGAGCGCTCCGCGATCGTGGGCCGCGAGCAGGAGCAGATAGCCGCCGGCGACCGGGGTGAGCAGCGCGGTCTCGACGGTGAGCCCGGCGAGCGAGCCCAGCGCGGAGCGTTTGCGGAGGAAGCCGTAGAGCGCCCAGCTCCCGGCCACGGTGAGCGCGACCCACGGCACACCGCCCACGCCGCGGAATTGCAGCGCCACGCCGACCGCGGCCAGCGCGACCGCCCACCATTGGCGGGCGTGGAGATGTTCGCCGAGCAGGAAGCGCCCCATCGCGACATTGCACAGCGGCACGAGGAAGTAGCCGAGGCTGGTCTCGAGCACGCGGTCGTGGTTCACGCCCCAGACGTACGCCAACCAGTTGATCGAGAGCAGCACGCCGCTGGCGGCGTGCACCGCGAGCCGCCGCGGGGAACGCAGCGCCGGCTTGAGCTCCACCCACGCGCCGAGCGTGAACGAGAGCACGGCGACGAAGACCAGCGACCAGACGACGCGGTGCGCAATCAGCTCGGTGGCCGCGATGCCGTGGAGTTGTTTCCAGAAGAGTGGAAACAAGCCCCAGAGCAGGTAGGCGAGGACGGCGGAGGGGACGCCGCGGGCGTCGGTCTTGGTGGAGGTGGGCGAACCCATCGCCTCGTCCTGAGGCCCGCCCGCCCGCGCGGCAAACCGAGAACGGCGGGGCGGCTCCCGGGGGCGCGCGGGAGATGGCGTGAGGCATCGCGCTGGTGGCCGTGGATTTGACGACCGGTCTCGGTTGGCCGTTGTTGAGGTCGCGCCAACGCTTCTGGCCTGCGAGGGGCGTTCGGTCGACCAAGGGGGCTTTCCAGTTGAGCGGAGGGCCTCCGTTTGTCGCCCGCATTGCTTTGACTGCGGGATCTCAGCGTAGCGCGGTTCGGGCTGCATCTGTCAGCACCGACTGGTCCTCGTTCCGGTCGTCGGCATCTGGCTCGCGGGATTCCGACGCTTCGTCCAAGACGAGAGCCGTTCCGTCCCACTCGCACAGGAATTTGTAGAGGGGAATTTCGATCCGGCCACGGCTTGGGTCGACCAACGCCGCGCGCCCTTGGCGTATCCCCTCGAGGACTGCGAAGTGTCGGCTTCCATATACCACGAGGTACACGATCATCGGGCCATCAAGCTCGGAGATCGAACTTCGGTCGAATCGCAGCCCGATAGGTCTAAGCCCGGCGGACTCGAGCATCACGCTCAGGTCATAGAGGGATAGGCCGTCTCGTTGGATCAGTCTTTGCTCCTCGACAGGGAGGGCGCGGAAATAATCTGCGAGCAACCGCGGTTCGTCCGTGTTCACAGCGCCATGTACCGCGCGGAGGAGGTTGAGCACGGAGGCGGCTCCGCACGAGTAATCGAACTTTTGGCGTTCCATTCCAGCAAAGCGCAACTGCTGCCAGGACCGCACTGCAGGGGCCGGTGCGTGGAATCTCTGCGGTGCCTCCGCTCCGACCGAGGGCGCCTCGGGCGCCGCCGCAAGGATGGTTGCAAGCAGACCGGCCGCGGTTCGCATCGGATCCTAGAATTTTTGGACCACGCTGGTTGCGAGCTCGGTGGCGGTATCGTCGCCGTTCAAACCGAAGCGTAGGCTCGGTTCCCATGTCCATGCCCGACCCAGACGATACGTGAGCCAGAGCCGCAGCGACACAGGTTCGGTGGCCTTGCCCGACGCCGCCGGTGTGCGGCGGTTGAGCGGCCCCTGGTACTGCCAGGAGAGCTCGGCGCCGAGCGCGGCCTCGTGGTTGACCGCGAACGCGATCCCGCCCGAAGCGGCGACGACATCGGAGTAATCCCAGACGGAGGTGCGCCACCGGTTCCATGTATGCAAATACGACACACTCGCGAAGAACACCAAGGGATCGCTCGCCTTCAGGAAGTTCAGTCCAACCAACGAACGATACCCACCGTCGCTAAGCGAGGGTGCCAGTGGGTTCGCCGGATCGGGCTCGCGATCGAGGGGAGCGATGAACTCCGTGAACACGATCGTCTCGGGTTTTCCGTTGCCCTCGGACAGCAGCATTCGCCGTGCGCCGATGCGCAGGTCGCCCAATCCGGCGCGGCTCACGCTGCGTTCGGCGAGGGGTCCCTGGGCCGCATCGAAGGCGATCGCACGGACGCGACGCCAGGCGAGCGGAACTCCGATGGAGACTTCAGTTTGTCCATCGAGCCCGTGGCGCAGGCTCAAATCGACACCGCTTTCGCGCGAGCTTGCCGCAAGCCAGTCGGTTCCGGCCCGTCGCCGATAGTACATCCCCATGCTCCAATCAGAGCGGCTTCTCCGGAGCAGGTAGCCGGAGCTTCGCAAGGCGTCGTGGACGGCGCCTTCTTGCTGGGCTGCGGGATCGCTCCCGGTCTGAAGGGGGGGCTGTGACTCGCCATGTTCGGTGGTTGCTGCGCCGGTGGCGCGGATCCGGGCCTGCGCGACGAGTGGGAGATTGGTCGCGTCGGAGGAGGAAGGCCCCGGCGACACCGTGAACGCCCCCGCGGCAGGAAGACGGACATCACCGAACCCTCCCGTCTGGAGGACCAGTTGCCCGTCGGTGACATGCAGTCGTCCATCGAGAATAGCGCCTGTGTTCGTTGTGAGGCGGTGGTCCGCATCCGAGCGGATTTCCTTCAGATTGGCCAGTGGCAGGTTCAGCACGGCGCCGTACGGCGTCTCCCAGCATAGGATCCCACTCGAGATTGCGCGGGGCTCGCCGGTGATGACATCGTTGTTCATCAGATACGCCCGGCTGCTCGCGGAGACCGGCGTGGAGCTCGGTGCGAGGGCGGCTGCCGCGGCGAGAAGAATGTACCGCGCCAACGCGGATCGGCCTGGGAAGCGGGGCAAGGAGAAGAAGGCAGACGCCCGCTTGGGGCGTCCGCCGTTGGTTGTTTCCGAGCGCAGTTTCAATAGACTGGTCGCGGGCTCTGGAAATGCACGCGAGTCGATCCGCCCGGGTAGTCGGTCTGGGTGATGCGCCACATGCTTCCGTCGGAGTTCTGGAAGAACTGATAGAAGGGCCCTTGGAATTCTTGGTAGCTGATCTGAACGAACTGGGATCCGTTCCAGCGATACGTTACCAGGCTTTCACCGCGAATCTGCTTCATCTGCGTCGGGGAGAGCCGCACTGCTTCCTGTTTGGCGGCGGCAAGCACGCCGGACGCCAGGCCGAGAAGCGCGACCCCCGCGATCATGATCTTGAGGTATTTCATAACGATTTGGTCTTTCAGGGTTGTATGCGATCGCGCCGGGGGGCTGGCGCGAAAACGGCCGCATGAATGGAGTATCCACGACAGTGGTCAAAGAGATAGGATAGTGAATACAATAGCGCGTAAGAGAATTACGGAATATCTTATTCCGGTGCGCGCCTGCGGCGCGCGATTGTGGGGGAAGGCCGTTTGCCGGCAGGGGGCATTTTTCGGGCGGGCGTGGGCGGCGGGGGGGAGTGTGGCGGGG
>JAEXPQ010000314.1 GCA_023446735.1 Verrucomicrobiota bacterium | reverse complement strand
GGGGGCCTGTTGTGGGGGGGGGGGGGGCCGCCCGGGGGGCCCCCCAACCGAAGCACTAAACCAGAGAACGGGTCTTCCAGTTTAGAATTCGATCGAGTAGCCGAGGGTCCAGGTGAGTTTCGACGGGGCCTCGTAGCGGTGGGTCGCGTAGCTCTCGCCGGATTTGGCGTACCAGCCGATGTATTCGGGGACCTTGGTGAGGTTCTTGACGTTGAGCTGGACGCGGTGGTCGTAGCCGAAGGCCTTGAACTTGTACGACGCGAAGGTCTCGAGGTAGACGTTGCTCGGGTTGTACTGCTCGTAGACGGAGGAGCTCGGGTCGTAGTTGAAGGCCACCAGCGCCTTGCCGGTGTACTTGAAGCCGAGGCCGAGGGACAGACCGCTCACCGGGCCGTGCGAGAATGTGTACTTGGTGAGGATCGAGCACTGGTCCTCGATGTGGCCGTTGGCGGACGGGGCGCCGATCAGGTACTTGTTGGTCGCAGTCTTGGTCTTCTGGTCGTTGTGGGCGTAGCTGAAGAGCACCTGCCACTCCGGGAGCGGTTGGAGCACGAGGTCGGCCTCGAAGCCCTTCGACTCCTGTTTGCCGCCGGGGACGAGGTCGCCGAGCGTGCCGTTGACCTGGACCTTGAGCGGGTCCTGTTGCGCCCCGCCGGTCTGGCTGATCTCGTAGTAGCTGAGCGTGCCGGACACCTTGCCGCCGAAGAGTTCGGTCTTGAGGCCGATCTCGTTGCTCTTGCCGATCGTCGGAGGCATCTGGTTCCAGTAGCTGTCCTTGTCCGTCGTGGGGAAAAGCGACGACGAGTGCACCGCGAAGAGGGAGACCTCCTTGGTGAGGTCGAACATCACGCCGTACATCGGCGAGTTCTTCGAGAGCTTGGTGATGTTCTCGGTCGGGCTCGTGTGCTGGACGTTCTTGATGTTGGTGCGGTTGATCGCGAGGTTGACCTTCAGGCGGTCCTTGAACGCATAGCCCTGCCAACTGGCGAAGACGTAGTCGTTGGAGTTGTTCTCCGCCGCGGTGGCGCCGACATCGATGTAGTAGTCGGTGCCCGGATCCCGCGGTACGGCGCTGGTGTCGATGGCGGCGCTGATCGGGAAGTCGATGACCTGCGTGGAGCCCGCCTTGGTGGTCCCCTTCACGGAGTGGAACTTCTCCGCCCAGGCGTTGGCGCCGGCGGTGAAGACATGGCGGATGTCGCCCGTCTGCAGCTTGTACAGCGCGGTCGCGCCGTAGCCGTGCATGGTGTTGCTCCAGTCGCGGTAGTGGAAGGCCTTGCGGATGACCTCCTGGCCGGCGCTGTTGGTGATCCAGCCGGTCTCGACGCCGCCGAGCGCGTTGCCGGCCCAGCCCATGTCCCAGCCGGCGGCGCTGCCACCGGTGCCGCTGGTGCCGCCGTTGTTGGCGGCGTCCCAGCCTTGGCTGTCGATGTTGTTGCGGGTGCCGTACTGGATGTAGCCGGTGACCGAGAGGTCCTTGGTGATCGTTTGGGTGACCGTCCCGCGGTAGAGGGTGGTGTCGATCGTGCGCATGTTGTAGCGATCAGCCCAGTTCCAGTCCCAGGAGATCTGCGGGAAGACGACCTGGAGCGGGCGCTCGGTGCCGGCCACGCCGTCGACGGCGACGTTGCTGCCGTCGGACTTTTTCTTAATGAAGAAGCCGAGGCCGTTGGGCTTCTCGCGGTAGCCTTCCTCGGCAAGGAAGCGCAGTTCGGTGCCGGTGCGCGGCTGCCAGGCGAGGTTGACCTGGGTGTACTTGACCATGCCGTCGGAGTGTTCGCGCTGGTCGGCGGTGTTGGAACGGGCGGCGTTGACGCGCACGCCGAACTTGCCGGCGTCGCCGGCCTGGCCGACGAAGTTGCTGTCGATGGTGGCGCGCCACTCGCCGTGGCTCTGGACGGAGCCGCCGATCGCGGTGGCGTTGCCGGTGAAGTCGACCTCCTTGGTGATCGAGTTCATGATACCGCCGGCGTAGGAGAGACCGTAGAGCGGCGCGGCCGGGCCCTTGACGACCTCGACGCGGGAGATGCCCTGCATGTCGACGGGGTCGTACTGGCGGATGCCGTCGCGGGTGCCCCAGTTCTGGACGAAGCCACGGAAGAGAAACTGGTTGTAGGGCTGCTGGATGGTGTTGGTGGACTTGCCGTCGGCGCCGCCGTTGACCATCGCGGCGTTGTAGCGCTCGAGGTCCATCTGGGTGGTGGCGACGATGTCCTGCGCGAGATCCTTGGTGAAAACCTGGATGTTGAGCGGGATGTCCTTGATCGGGGTGTTGGAGCGGGTGCCGCCGATGGAGTTGGTGGCCTGGTAGCCCTGGGTCTGCTGGTCGGAGACGGTGAAGGGCGAGAGGACGACCACTTCCTGTTCGCTTGCGGCCGGAGTGGCCGGTACCGCGGCGGTCTGGGCGGACAACGAGGCGGCCAAGGTCAAGGGCAGGGTGGCGGCAGCCCAGGGGAGGCTGCGCCGTGCGACTGTGCTTTCAGGGGTGTGCATGTAGTACTGCGTTTTTTGGCGACGACCGGGGGAACCGTGGGGCCGCGGGTCCGGTTGGGTAGGAACCGGGGGTGCCTGATCTTCGCTGTCTGGGTCTGGAGTGGGCGCCCCGGGGAAGGGCGCGGCGCCGCGGGCACGAATGCATTAAGCGCTGGAGACAGGACGCGATTGCGGTCGCGGTGCGGCAACGGGTCGAACGCGCTAACAGAAGAATGGACACTCTAATTGTAGAGAAACGGCGGCGACGCGGGCGATTTAGCGCAAGATGGCGCCGGCGGCGCGGCGGGTGTTCCCGCCGCTTTCGCCAACGACCGGGCCGGGGGCGTTCTTGCGGGCGGCGGTCGTCGCTCGCGAAGCGAACGGGAGCCACGCGGGATTTGCCCGCGCTCCGGTCGCCGGCCGTGAAGGCGACTAGGGCTGGAGGACGGAAGCCGCGACGCGGCCTCCGGACCACGGGCGCGGACGCCGCGACTGGTCCGGGTCGGGGACGGCGGTGGGCAAAAAAAAGGGAGGAGGGCGCCCCTGCGCCCTCCTCCCGGACCTAAACCACAGGACTGATTGTCCGCTTAGAACTCGAGGGTGTAACCGAGATTCCAGACGATCTTGGTCGGCACCTCGTAGCGGGAGAGCGCGTAGGCGTCGCCGGACTTCTGGTACCAGCCGACGTACTCCGGAACCTTGGTGAGGTTCTTGACGTTGAGCTGGATGCGGTGGTCGTAGCCCCAGGCCTTGAACTTGTAGGCGGCGAAGAACTCGAGGTAGAAGTCGCTCGGGTTGTAGCGGTCGAAGCCGTCGGAGGTGCCCTGGTAGGCCTTGCTGGCCCACTGGAGACCGCCGCCGAGCGAGAGACCGTTCACCGGACCCTCGGAGAAGGTGTATTTGGTGAGCATCGCGAGCTGGTCCTTCACATGGCCGGTCGGGCGGCTGGTGATGGAATTGTGCGCGTAGCTGAGCATGAGCTGCCAGTTCGGGGTCGGCTGGAAGATCAAGTCGGTCTCGAAGCCCTCGGAGTCGTTGGAGGCGGAGTTCGGGACGAGGTCGCCGAGTTGGCCGTTGCGGTCCTGGAGGCTGTTGAAGGCGGCGGTGCGCTCAGCCGCGGAGGAGCTGGCCCAAGCGACGTAGCCGCCGGCGGCGGCGGGGATCTGGCCGGCGGGCCAGCCGGTGGTGAGGCCCTCGATGCCCGGACGGCCCGCGGCAATGTTGGCGTTCCAGGTGGTTTTGCGGCGGTTGATCGCGGCGGTGTCGCGCACGGCGCCACCGGTCTGCTTGATCTGATAGACGCTGGCGGTGCCGCTGATCTTGCCGCCCATCAGCTCGACCTTGAGACCGCCCTCGTAGCTCTTGCCGGTGACCGGAGGCATCTGGACGTCGAAGTCGTTCTTGTCCGTGGTTGGGAAGAGCGAGGTCGAGTGCACCGCGAAGAGGGAGATCTCCTTGGTGACGTCGAACATCGCGCCGATCATCGGCGAGTTCTTCGACTGCTCGGTGGTGTTGGGCGTGTTGGTGTGCTGGACGAGCTTGAGGTTGGTGCGGTTGATGGCCGCATTGACCTTCAGGCGATCGTCGAACGCGTACATCTGCCAGCTGGCGAAGTAGTAGTCGTTCGAGTTGTTCTCGTCGGCGGTGGCGCCGAGCGTAATCGGATCGATGTAGTAGTCGGATCCGGGGTACTGCGGCACGGCGTTGGTGTTCGCGTTGACGCTGATCGGGAGGTCGATGGTCTGGGTCGAGCCGGCGCGGGTGGTGCCCTTGGTGGAGTGGAACTTCTCCTTCCAGACGTTGGCGCCGGCGGTGAAGGTGTGCTTCAGGGAACCGGTCTCGAGCTTGTAGACGGCGGTGATGCCGTAGGCGCGGTTATGGTTGTTCCAGTCGCGATAGTGCCATGCTTTGCGGATCACCGGCTGGCCGGCTTCGTTGTTCATCCAGCCGGTGGCCACGGCGCCCAGGGGCGAGGCGGCCCAGCCCATGTCCCACGAGGCGGCGGCGCCGCCCATGCCGGCGGCATCCCAGCCGTTGCTGTCGATGTTGGCGCGATCGGAGGACTGGTAGTAGGCGGTGACGCTGAAGTCGTCGCCGATGGACTGGGTGATGCTGCCGCGGACCATCTGGTTGTCGACGGAGCGCATGTTGTGGGTGTCGGCCCAGTTCCAGTCCCACGGAATCGAGGGATTGGAGACCTGGAGCGGCGTATCGGCTCCGTTGGAGCCGCCGCGGGAGAAGTAACCCAGGCCGGAGGGTTTCTCGCGGTAGCCGTCTTCGACGAGGAACTTGATCTCGGTCTTGTCGAGCGGTTTCCAGCCGAGGTTGATCTGGGTGTACTTGACCATGCCGTCCGAGTGGGCGCGGTGGTCGCTGGTCTCGGAGCGGGCGGCGTTGACGCGCACGCCGAACTTGCCGCCCTGGCCGATGTCGCCGGCGTAGTTGGCGTCGATCGTGCCGCGGTATTCGCCTTCGCTCTGGGCGGACACGCCGATGACCGTGAAGTTGTCGGTGAAGTCGACCTCCTTGGTGATCGTGTTCATGATGCCGCCGGGGTAGGAGAGACCGTAGAGCGGGGCGGCGGGGCCCTTCACGATCTCGACGCGGGCGATGCCCTGCATGTCCACCGGATCGTAGTTGCGGACACCGTCGCGGATGCCCCAGTTCTGGATGTAGCCGCGGAACAGGAAGCTGTTGTAGGCCTGCTGGATCGCGTTGGAGGAGTGGACGTCGGCCCCGCCGTTGACGAGCGCGGCGTTGTAGCGTTCGAGGTCGATCTGGGAGGTGGCGATGATGTCCTGCGCGAGCTCCTTGGTGAAGACTTGGATGTTCAGCGGGACGTCCTTGATCGGGGTGTTCGAGCGCGTGGCGCCGATGGAATTGGTCGCCCGGTAGCCGTGTGTCTGCTTGTCGGAGACGGTGAACGGCGAGAGGACGACGACTTCTTGGTCGCCGTCCGCGGGAGCGGCGGCGGGTTCGGCGGATTGGGCGGACAACGACGTGGCGAGGGCCAACGGCAGGGCGGCGGCAACCCGCGGAAGGTTGCGGCGGAACGCGGATTTGTCAGGGCTTTGCATCAGTGTTGGGGGTTGTGAACGGCGGGGCGCTCGATCGAACGGTCGGGTAGGCCGGTAGTGGTGGATCGGTAACCTGGGATTGTTCGTTCGGACGTCCGTCGGGTGGTGAGTGGTGCGCTGGGTTAGGGAGCACAGCCGAGGCGCTGAAACGCGTCTCGACCGGTGGCGAGGTGAGGGGCGGGGCGTCACGCCCGCAAAAGACCGCGGGCTCTCTCGTTTGAACGCGCGACTCTGGCGTTAGAGCGGGGCGCCGCTCCGATTGCGCCGGCGCGCCGAGAGGCCGCGAGCGCCGCGGAGGTCGCCACTGTATTCGAACTTTTGCCCGCGGAGCCGGTGGGGCCGAGAGGGGCGCGACCGCCGCACGAACCCGAATGCTCCCCACCGTCAGACGAGGCGGAGGCAGGGCGTTGCAGCGAAACTCGCCAGAGTTTCGATCTGCCATGGCGGGTCGAAAGCCTTGGTGGCTTTCGCGGGTGAACGATTCGGGCTAGCTGCGAGGCGCGTGCGCGGCGGCGAAGGCCGCAGCGGCCACCGGGTCCTGTTCCGCCCAATGGGCCAAGGCGGTGTCGAGGGCGAGTTGGCGCGCGGGTTCCTGCGGGAAACGTGCGGCGTATCGGGCCAGGTCGGCCGGGGCGTTCGCGGCCCAGCCGGCGATGAGCGCGGCGGTGGCGGTGCGCTGGAGGTCGGGACGTTCGACCAGATCGAGCGAGGCGAGCGCCGCCGCGGGATCTTCGAACGCGAGCGTCGTGAAGGCGATCGTGGCCCACTCGTGGGTCCAGCCTGCGGGCGTCGCACAGGCGAGCCGCGCGGCGGCGGCGGGTCGGTCCTGTTCGGCGAGTGCGCGGAGCAGCGGCCCGGCGAGTTGCGCGCCGAATTCGGGGTCCTGGGCGAGCAGCGCCAGCGCGAAGGTGGAACCGGCCGGGTCGGTCGCGAGTCCTTCGCCGATGGCGCCCAACAGGGGCGTGGTGTCCTGCTCGGCATGTTGCGCGAGCCAGACGAGGGCGTCGCCGGCGTCGCTCGCGGCCCAGGCGGAGAGCGCCGCGGACAATTCCTGGGCGCGTCGCCGCGGATCGCCGATGGTCAGGGCGAGCTG
>JAEXPQ010000225.1 GCA_023446735.1 Verrucomicrobiota bacterium | reverse complement strand
CGGGGCGCGCGGCGAGGGCTTGGAAGCGCCAGGCGGGATGGCTGCGATACGCGCGCACTCGGCGGGCGGCGTCGCGGCGGGCGTGGGCGATCTCGCGGAGCGCCGCGAGGAGCCGGCCGACGGGGCTGGCGGGACCGATCACCTCGGCGGCGGTTTCCCATTCCACCTCGAGGCGTGACAACCAGTCGAGATCGCGCGCCGCCCAAGCCCGCTGCACCTCGTGCCAGAGGCGGGCGCGGGCGGGCGTCCACTCGCCGCCGCGGTCGGGGTGAAGCTGTTGGACGAGGCGGCGGTAGATCTCGCGGGCGGGATCGGCGGCCGCGGCTGACGGGCGCGTGGGCGAGCCGAAGCCGAGGCAGCCGCCGATGTTCTCGCGGAAACCGGCGGCGGCCGGGTCGTCCGGGTCGATGCCGTGCTCAGCGAAGAACTCCTCCATGAGCTTTTCGTATTCGGCGGATCCGAACGGTTCCTGGGCTGCGCCCTTGTCCGGCTGGCCGGGGCCGAAGAGATCGTCCCAAGGGGTGGCGGCGCGGGGAGGAGGCGGGGCGGACGCGGCGGACTCCGCCGCGGAATCGGCGGGGGGATTCTTCCGCCGGAACCACACCTCGGCGGGCGAACGGCCGGTGCAAAAGGCCTCATCTTCGACCGAGGCGATCAGGCGGTCCTTCTCGGCGAACTGGGCGGCGAGTTCGCGCAGCTCGGTGAGGAGGGTCGGGAAGGTGGTGGCGGTCCAGGCGAGGAAGGCGGGCTCATCCACGTTTTCGTGACGGTGGAGGTCGGCGGTGGCCTTGGCGAGGCGTTTGCGGGCGGCGAGGAGCTGTTGCCAGGCCGCCTGCTGGAGCGGGCGGTTGTCGACCACGAGCAAGGCGCGGCTGCCGAGGGGCCGGCGGCGATCGGCGGCCTGGGCCGCGCGCGCGGCGGCGAAGGCGGAGCGTGGTGAGCGGCGGGACACGGCCGCGAAGGCTGGGCGCGGCCGGTTGCGGGGCAAGGCGGGAGTGCGGCGCTCGGCGCGCTGCTGGCTTGCGGTGTGCTGCCAAGACACGGCATTTTCGCCGCTCGCCATGGACGTCCTCCTGCTCTCGCGCCTGCAGTTCGCGCTCACCACCGCGTTTCACTATCTCTACCCGCCGCTGAGCATCGGGCTGGGGCTGCTGCTCGTCCTCAACGAGGGGATGTGGCTATGGACGAAGAAGCCGCTCTACCACCAGATGGCGCGGTTCTGGACGAAGGTCTTCGCGCTCACCTTCGCCCTCGGCGTGGCGACGGGCATCGTGCTGGAGTTCGAGTTCGGCACGAACTGGGCGACGTACTCGCGCTACGTGGGCGATGTGTTCGGCAGCGCGCTCGCGGCGGAGGGAATCTTCGCGTTCTTTCTCGAGTCGGGCTTCCTCGCGATCCTGCTCTTCGGCTGGGACAAGGTCGGCCCGAAGCTGCATTTCTTCGCGACCTGCATGGTGGCCTTCGGTGCGCACTTCTCCGCGATCTGGATCATCGTGGCGAACTCCTGGATGCAGACGCCCGCCGGCTTCCACATCGTGGGCGAGGGCCTGGCGGCGCGCGCGGAGATCACGGATTTCTGGGCGATGGTGTTCAACCCGTCGTCGATGGAGCGGCTGTGGCACACCGTCATCGGCTGCTGGCAGGCTGGCGCGTGGCTGATGGTGAGCGTGGGCGCGTGGTACCTGTTGAAGAAACGCCACCGCGAGTTCGCGCTGGCCTCGGTGAAGCTCGGGCTGTCCGTCGCCGCGGTCGCGGCCGTGCTCTCGCTCGTGAGCGGGCATGAGAGCGCGGCGGGCGTGGCCAAGAACCAGCCCGCGAAACTCGCCGCTTTCGAGGGTCAGTACGAGACGACGGCGCGCGCGCCGCTCTATCTCGTCGGTTGGGTCGACGAGAAGACGGAGACGACCACCGGCATCGCGATCCCCGGCCTGCTCAGCTTCCTCGTGCACAACGACCCGGACGCCGTCGTGCCCGGTCTCAACGACCCCGCGGTCCTTCCTGACGGGAGGCCACCGGTGAACTTCACGTTCCAGCTCTACCACATCATGGTCGGCGTCGGCTTCGCGTTGATCGGGCTGGCGGCCTGGGCGGGCTTCGCCTGGTGGCGCGGCACGCTCGCGGATTCGCGCCTGCTGCTCGGCGCGCTGACGCTCTCGGTGCTCGGGCCGCAGATTGCCAACCAGGCCGGCTGGTGGGCGGCGGAGGTCGGGCGGCAGCCGTGGATCGTGTACCGGCTGCTGAAGACCTCGGACGCGCTCTCGAAGGTGGTCACGGCCAACCAGGTTGTCGCCTCGATGGTGATGTTCGGCGTCGTGTACGTGCTGCTCTTCGCGGTGTTCGTGTTCCTGCTCAACGACAAGATCCAGCACGGGCCGGACGACACGGATCTGCATCCGAGCGGCAAGCTCGGACTGGGCTTCGGCGGCGGCCAGGGAGGTGGAAAATGACCTTCGGTACCCTTGATCTCAACACGGTGTGGTTCGTCCTCGTGGGCGTGCTGTTCACCGGCTACGTGATCCTCGACGGCTTCGACCTCGGCGTGGGGGTACTGCACCTCTTCGCGGCGAAGCAGGACGAGGAGCGGCGCCTCTTCCTCAACGCCATCGGCCCGGTGTGGGACGGCAACGAGGTGTGGCTCGTCACCGGCGGCGGCGCGCTCTTCGCGGCGTTCCCCAACGTGTACGCCACGGTGTTCTCCGGCTTCTACCTCGCGTTCATGCTGCTGCTCTGCGCGCTGATCTTCCGCGCGGTGGCGATCGAGTTCCGCAGCAAACATCCCTCGCCGGTCTGGCGCCGGTGCTGGGATCTCGGATTCGCGGCGGGCAGCACGGGCTCGGCGCTGCTGATCGGCGTGGCGATGGGCAACATCGCCTGGGGCATCCCGCTTGATGCGCACGGCGAGTTCGCGGGCACGTTCCTCGGGCTGTTGCACCCGTACGCGCTGGCGATGGGCGTGACGACGGTCGCGCTCTTCGCGATGCACGGCGCGATCTACCTCGTGCTCAAGCTCGAGGGCCAGGCGCAGGCGCGGGTGCGGCGCTGGGTGAATCCGCTGATCATCGCGTTCATCCTCTGCTACACGATCGTGACGCTGGCCACGCTGCTCTACATCCCGCACATCACCGAGGCGTTCCGGCGCGAGCCGTGGTTCTTCGGTATTGTGGTGCTGGTGGTGCTCGCGATCGCGAACATCCCCCGCGAGGTGAACCGCGGGAAGGAGTTCTACGCGTTCCTCTCCTCGTGCGCGGCGATGGCCGGCCTCATGGCGATCTTCGGCGTGGGCTCGTATCCGAACCTGGTGTTCAGCAACCCGTTCCCCGCGCACAGCCTCACGGCGTTCAACGCCGCTTCCTCGCAGAAGACGCTCGGGATCATGCTCACGATCGCGCTCATCGGTGTGCCGGTGGTGCTGTCGTACACGGCGAGCATCTACTGGATCTTCCGCGGCAAGGTGAAGCTGGACAAGACGAGCTACTGAGCCGCGTTGGTGCAGAGGGGAGACGACGGCCGAGGGACGAGCGCCAAACTGCTGGTGCCCGGATCCGCGTCCATCGGCGGCGCGCTTTTCCGCTCCGCGGGCCGGCTCTCGTCGTCCATCACCTCAGTCGCTCGACTGACCGATCACGGCGGAGCGGGGCCGCCGGGGCTGGAAACGGCGGCCCGGATCGGAATCCGCGGCGGCCAGAATTGGGTTGCCCGTATCGGCGGCCCCGGGCGAAGGTCGGACAGCGAAGAATACCGCCCGCGACCGCCGGATTCTCGCCGCTCCGGCCCGTCGGCCGCGGCGACGTGGAGACGAGACCGGCCGGGCACCGCAACCCTGCTCACCGCCATGTCACTGCGATACCCGCTCCTCCTCCTCGTTCTCGGCGTGTTCTGCGCCGCGCTCCCGGCCGCCCCCCAGAAGAAGGAATACCTCTTCGAACTCAACTCGGCGATCGTCGAGTACCAGACTACCACGACCGGCAAGGGGATCAACGCCACCGGAACGGAGACGTTCTGGATCGGCGACTCCGGCCGCAAGACCGCCCGCCTCCAGAAGATGACCAACACCACGAAGGTGTTCGGCCGTACCAAGACGGAGGCGACGGAGAACATGAGCTGGCTGCTCGACGGCTGGATCTACAATGCCGACCTCAAGAAGAAGACCGGCATGAAGATGAGCCTCGAGCAGGCCGAACGCATGGCCAAGCAGCTGGGCAAGGGCGCGCAGGGCGACACCGGCCGTGCGTTCGTGAAGGACTTCGTCGAGAAGAACGGCGGCAAGATGTTGCCCTCAGAGCAGTTCCTCGGCCGCACCTGCGTGGTCTTCGAGCTGTGGGGTTTCAAGACGTGGACCTTCAAGGGCGTCATGCTCAAGACCGAGGGAGCCATGATGGGGGTCACCACCACCTCGGTCGCGACCAAGTTCGAGGAGAACGCCTCGGTGCCGGCTTCCGTGTTCCAACTGCCGAAGGACGTGAAGTTCGAGGACATGCCCGACCTCTCCGGCATGCTCGGCGCGCTCATGGGCGGCGGCCAACCGCCGGCAGCCGAGGAGCCTGCGCCTGCCCGCCAGCCGACCAAGGCCGAGCCGCGCAAGCCGGCGACGCAGGAAAAGTCCGACGCCGCGCCCGCGCCCAAACCGGCGGCCGAGAAGAAGCCCGCTCCGAAGCCGGCCCCGAAGTCCGAGAGCCCGTCCGTCCGCCTCTCCTCCGAGGAGTTCGGCGAGATTGCGGCGAAGCTCCGCGTGGCTGGTCATACGACGATGGCACCGGAGAGCGAGGGCGGCGGCCACACCGTCAACCTGATCGACACCCGCGGCGGCGCCATGGGCGTGACGGTTCTTCCGCTGAAGATCGCCGAAGGTCTCGAGAAGAGTCCGAGCCTCAAGGTGGAATCGAAGTTCGAACACCAAGGCCACGCGGCGATCGCGGGCGTGCTCGCCGATCCGAACGAGGGCGATTCAGCCGTGGTGCTGGTGCGTTATCCCGAGCGCAAACTGGCCCTGCTGGTGAGCAGTACCCCGGTGAAGCCGAAGGAAGAGCTGCTCAAGCTGCTCGAGCAGATCGACCTCTGAGCCGAAGAGTCGGTTCAACCAACGACAAGGGCGGTCACCGCGAGGTGACCGCCCTTGCTGTGTCTCGGTGTCGGGTGCCCGAGGCGGCGGCGTTTGGTGAGAGTGACGCGGGGTTCGCCGCGGGCCGGGGCCGCGACCCGCTTGGGACAAGCGGGTCCACCCGCAGGCGGTCAGAACCGCGTCTGCACGCCGAGGCGCAGGCGCCGGCCGGGCGCAGTGAAGCCGACGGCTTCGGCGTAGGTTTGGTCGAGGGCGTTGTCGACCGCCGCGGTCACGGCGCACGTCTTCGTAACCCGCCAGCGCGCGGCAAGGTCGAACCGGGCCCAGCCTCCGACCAGCACGTCGCCGGTCGGCTTCGAGTTGTCGCGTGCATCGCTGGTCGCGGTGAGCGCCGCGGTGAGATCGAGCACCTCCAGCGGTGTCCACGTTGCGGATAGGCTGCTGCGCCACGCCGGGCGCGAGCGCAGGCGCTCGTCGCCGGGCGCGCTGTGGGCGTCGGTGTAGGTGAGGGCACCGGCCACCACGAGCGTGTCGAGGGCGCGCCAGGTTGCGGCGAGCTCGGCGCCGCGGCTGTGGATGCCGGCGCGGTTGACGAGCCGGCCGAGCACGGGGTCGTAGTCGACGCCGTCGCGGATGCGGGTGACGAAGCCGGTGAGGTCGACGAAGAGGCGGCCATCGGCGAGGGCGCGGCGCAGGCCGGCATCGAACGAACGGGCGCGCTCGGGCTTCAGGTCGGGATCGCCGACGAGCGGGTTGGCCAGGGCGTAGAAACTCGCGGGCTTGAAGGAGGTGCCGGCGTTGAGGCGCCACTGGGTGACGGAGTCGATCTTCCCGAGGAGGCCGCCGCGAAACGTGCCGCGGGTTGCGCCGTCGTCGTAATGGTCGGCGCGGGCGCCGGCGACGAGACTCACGGTCTCGCCCAGCGGGCCACTGGTCTCGGCGTAGGCGCCGACACGGGTGCGATCGGCGGCGAAGTTCGTGGGCATCAGCATCGGCCCGAATTGGAGCGAGCCTTCGTCGCGGCCCTCTTCGCGCTGGGCGTCGAGCCCGAGGGCGCTCGCCCAGCCGGAGAACGATTGCTCGTAGCCGAGCGCGACGCGGTAGCGGCGCAGCCGGGTGTCGTCGGTGCTGGCGGGTACGGCGGCGTAGGGATTGTCCGGAGGCGGCAGGACCCCGGGCGAGGTGACGACGGTGTCGAACTGCGCGGCGTCGGCGGAGGCGGTCCAGCGGCCGTCGCCGGCCTTGCCGTCGAGGCGGAGCGAGCCGGCGGTCTGGCGGTCCTCGCGGCGCTCGAAGGCCCGGAGCACGGCGTATTCGATGCCGCCGCTCTCGTCGGGGAACGAGTCGGCGTCGTGGCGGGCGTGCCAGAACGCGACCTGGAGGCTGGAGGAGCCGAGGGCGGTGTTGAGCGCGCCGCGGTAGAAACGGCGGCGGGCGCGGCTGCCGGCGGCGAGCTCGCCGTCGTCGGTACCGGCGAGGCCGAGATGGACGGAGGATCTGCCGTCGGCCAGCACGCGGCCGGCACTCAAGGCGGCGCGGCGGAAGTCGTGGCCGCCGCCTTCGGCGAGGAGCGTGGTCTCGTTGGTCGGCGCGGTTTCACCGCCGAGATGGACGACACCGGTGAGCACGTCGGGGCCGTGGCGCACGGAAGCCGCGCCGCGCACCACGGCGGCGGAGCGCAGGAGGGCGGGTTCGAGGATCGAGAGGTCGACGGCGCCGCCCCGGTTGTTGGTCGGGTCGTTGAGCGGAATGCCGTCGAGAAAGACGACGGTGTGGTTCTCCTCGCCGCCGCGCAGGTAGAGCGTGGAGCGGCCGCCGGGACCGCCGGGCTGGTCGATGGTGAGGCCGGGAACGCCGAGCAGAAGGTCCGCGAGGCGGGCGGGCGGCAGCGCGGCGGAGTCGGGCGCGACGACCTGGACGGCGGCGGCGCGTTCATCGGCGCCGGTCGGGTGGGCGACCACGGTGAACGGGTCGAGTTGCACGACCGGCTCGGCGGCGGGTTGTGCGAACGCGGCGGCCGCAGCGAGGAGCGGGAGAAGGGCAAACGAGCGGGGGCTGAGCATGGAGACGCCGAGCACACCGGGCGCGGCGCGGCGGTTCAAACCCGATTCTCGGGGCGGAGTGGGACGGCTGAACGACTTCGTCGCCCAGCTACACGGAGCGGGTCGCACTCAATACGGGACATGCCGGGGGTTGGCGGTCCACTCGCGGAAGGCGACGAGCCCCTCGTCGCGCAGAAGGGGGATTTCGGGGACGCGGCGGTCGGCGGGCGGGGCGACAAGCTCGCGGTACAGGAAGGCGTCGTCGAAGCCGATGGCGGCGGCGTCGTCGCGGGTGCAGGCGAAGACGATGCGGGCGACATGGGCCCAGTATGCGGCCGCCAAGCACATCGGGCAGGGTTCGCAGCTGGTGTAGAGCGTGGCGCCGGCGAGATGGAAGCGGCCGAGCGTCGTGCAGGCGGCGCGGATCGCGACCATCTCGGCGTGGGCGGTGGGATCGTTGGTGCTGGTCACGCGGTTCTCGCCCCGGCCGACGACGCGGCCTTCGTGGACGATCACGGCGCCGAACGGTCCGCCGCGGCCGCCGGCCGCGGCGGCGCGAGCGAGGGCGATGGCTTCACGCAGGTGGGCGAGATCGGCGGAGTCGGACATGGCGGTGAGGTTATCGGGCGGGTCGTGGAGCGCGAGGCGAGTTGCCGGCCGGCGAGTGTGCGCCCCCGGGGCAAACGTGTGCCTGCTCGGCCTTCGGCCCTTGTTTGCAGGAACACGCCTCAGGGCGTGAACCGCGCGAAGTTGCGCGCGTCCTCGCCGACTTCGACGGCGGTCAGCCAGACGCGGTTGCCCGACTGCTCGCGCACGAGCGGATCGAGGCTGCGGAAGGTCCACTCGGCGATGCCCTCGCAGGAGCAGTTCGGCACGATCGTGGCCTTCCAGACGGTCGGCGCGGCCTCGAGCAGAACCTGGCGCAGCGGGTCGTCGTCGTTGAAGAGGCAGGCGTGATCGAGGTTCTTGTCGATCCACTGGCGGATGTACTTCAGTCGGCCGAAATCGACCACGAAGCCGTTGGCGTCGGGCGCGGCGCAAGCGAAGGTCAGCGTGATGCTCCAGTTGTGCCCGTGGATGTTCGCGCAGTGGCCGTCGTGCAGATGCTGGCGGTGGGCGAACGGGATGTCGGTGTACGTCTTCGAGCAGGTGAGCATGGCGCGAGCGAACGCGCCCGGCGCGCCGGGGAAAGCGGAAAAGCGCTCGCGCGAGCCTAACTCGGCGGTGCCGCCAGGCTCCCGTGGTCTACTTCCGCGGCTTGTTGCCGCCCTTCTTCTGGTTGTCCAGATCGCTCACGTCCTTCTTCTCGTAGCCCTTGGTCGGGAAGAACTGGGACATCGGCTCGATGATGGGGGTGAGAAACTCCGGCTCGTTGCGGTTGTAGATCCAGTTGAAGAAGATGATGCCGACCACGCACGACAGGATGATCGAGAGGAAGATCTTGTTCGAGCTGCGGAGGATCTTGATCACGAGGACGACGATCAGGACGAGGCCGATGAACACCGCCGTCTTCGACAGGAAGTCCGGGGGTAGCTTCGAGGTGACCTTCGACCAGTCCAGCGCGGCGAGCCAGTACATCATGGGTGTGGTGTCACGGATAGCGGGCCGGTGGGCGATTTCGAGCCCAAACCCGGCGGTGGGCCGCCTTGACCGCTTCGTTACGAGGCCGCGGCTTCGGGCGTGGTAGACGGCTACCGGCGTTTGGTTCGCGCCCCGGCGGCGCTTTCGCAACTTCCGCCCCCTTTCGCTATTCTCTCGCCCATGAAAATGACGTTCCGCTGGTTCGGTGAAAAGGACGACTGCATCCCGCTGTGGCAGGTGCGGCAGATCCCCGGCTCGCCCGGAATCGTCGGCGCGCTTTGGGACGTGCCGGTCGGCGAGGTCTGGCCGGTCGAGAAGATCGCGCACCTCAAATCCACCGTCGAGGCTGCCGGCCTCCAGCTGGAGGTCATCGAGAGCGTCAACGTCCACGACGACATCAAGCTCGGCGTGCCCTCGCGCGACCGCTACATCGCCAACTACGCCGAGACGCTCCGCCGCCTCGCCCGCGCCGGCATCAAGGTCGTCTGCTACAACTTCATGCCGGTCTTCGACTGGCTCCGCACCGACCTCGCGCACCCGTTGCCCGACGGCTCCAACGCCCTCTTCTACGAAGCCGCCAAGGTCAAGGACCTCACCCCCACGACCGTTCTCGATCTCTTCTCCAAGAGTTCCAACGGCTTCAAGCTCCCCGGCTGGGAGCCCGAGCGCCTCGCCCAGCTCAAGGAGCTCTTCGCGAAATACGCCGTCGTCGACGAGGCCAAGCTCGTCGCCAACCTCAAGTACTTCGTCGATGCCCTCGTGCCGGTGTGCGAGGAGTGCGACATCCGCCTTGCGATCCACCCCGACGATCCGCCGTGGCCGATGTTCGGCCTGCCGCGTATCGTCAAGAACGCCGCCGACCTCGAGCGCATCCTCTCGCTCAACCCGAGCAAGTACCACGGCCTCACGTTCTGCACCGGCGCGCTCGGCGCCAACCCGGCCAACGATCTCCCGGCCATGATCCGCCGCGTCGGCACGACCGGCCGGATCCACTTCGCGCACACGCGCAACATCCTCCGCTACGCGAACGGCGACTTCATCGAGTCCTCCCACCTCTCGACCGACGGCTCGATCGACATGTACGAGGTGATGAAGGCCTACCACGACATCGGCTATACCGGCTACATGCGCCCCGACCACGGCCGCATGATCTGGAACGAGACCGGCCGCCCCGGCTACGGCCTCTACGACCGCGCCCTCGGCATCGCGTACCTAAACGGCCTCTGGGAGGCCGTCGGCAAGAGCGTCGCCCTCGACGGCGCCAAGAAACGTCGCTGACCGTCCCTGTAGGAGCCTGCTTGCAGGCGATTCTGCGCGCCGCCTCGGCCTCCGAGGCGGGAATCGCCGGCAAGCAGGCTCCTACCTCGATCTCCCTCGTCTGCATCCCGCTATCCGCATTTCATGAACACCACCCGCAAATCCCCTCTCTCCGGCAAGGTCGCCGTCATCACCGGCGGCGGCGGCATCCTCTGCGGCGCCATGGCCCGCGCCCTCGGCGCCGACGGCGTGAAGGTCGCCATCCTCAATCGCACCGCCGCCAAGGGCGAGGCCGTGGCCAAGGAGATCCGCGACGCCGGCGGCGAGGCCGTCTCCCTCGCCGCCAACGTCCTCGACCGCGCCTCCCTCGAGGCCGCGCGCGACGAGGTGAAGAAGCTATGGGGCGGGGTCGACATCCTCGTCAACGGCGCCGGCGGCAACCATCCGCGCGGCACCACCGCCACCGAGACCTGGCAGGGCGCCTCCGCCACCGCCGTCACCACCGGCCCCGGCAGCTTCCTCGACCTCGACGAGGCCGGCATCCGCTCCGTCTTCGACCTCAACTTCATGGGCTCGCTCCTGCCCACGCAGGTGTTCCTGCCGCTCCTTCTCGGCCGCGCCGGCGCCACCGTCATCAACATCTCGTCCATGGGTGCCTACTACCCGATGACGAAGGTGCCCGCCTACTGCGCCGCCAAGGCCGCGCTCAACAACTTCACCTACTGGATGGCCGTGCACTTCGCCGAGGCCGGTCTGCGCGTGAACGCCATCGCCCCCGGCTTCTTCTCCACCGAGCAGAACAAGGCCCTCCTCTGGAACGCCGACGGCACGCCGACCGCGCGCACCAAGAAGATCGTCGAGCACACCCCGATGCGCCGCCTCGGCAAGCCCGAGGAGCTCGTCGGCGCCCTGCGTTGGCTCTGCGACGACAAGGCTTCAGGCTTCGTCACCGGCGCGGTGATTCCGGTCGACGGCGGCTTCTCCGCCTACTCCGGCGTCTGAGGCTGACTCCGTAGTCCGGCGCGCTTGCACGCGCCTCCGCCGTAGCGGAGCGCTTTGCGTTCCGCCTTCTCCCGTGGCGTTGCGCGCCAGGGGCGCCCCATTTGTGCGTCGGCGATGCGGCTGTCGCAGCCCCGCGCCGTGGAGCGTGCCTTCAGGCCGCCAAGTCTGGCGTCGCCCTCGCCTCTGGTTCGCAACCACAGCTGCCGGGCCGCTTCCTTCGACCAGCGGCGGAGCTCTTCGTCTCCGCCGTTCTTCAACTTCAACCTTCAACCTCAACTTCTTCGCTGCGAACCTCGCGCCATGCCGCGTTCGCCCTGGACCGAGTATCTCGACGGCCGCTTCGACGCCGCGCACCCGCGCCGCACGCTCTGGCGCCTGCTGCTCGCGCAGCGCCGCGACCTCGGCGCCGCCACGCTCTTCTACATCGTGAAACAGGCGCCGGGCTGGGCGCTCCCGCTCGCCACCGGCACGATCATCGACGCCCTCACGCCGCCGCGCGCGCCCACCGCGGGCCGCACCGTCGCGATCACGCTCGGCATCTTCGTCGCCGTGCTGGTGCAGAACATCGTCTTCCACGGCTTCTTCGTGAAACACATGAGCCGCGCCCTCCGGCAGCTCACGTTTCTCCTGCGCAGCTCCCTCGTCGAACGCGTCCAGCAGCTGTCCTTCTCCTTCCTCGACGAGACGCAGAGCGGCGTGCTCCAGGCGAAGCTCTTCCGCGATGTCGACAGCATCGAGGGCCTCTGCCGGCAGCTTTTCCACAGCGGCCTCAACGCCGTGCTCGTCATCGCCGCCGCCGTCGCGATCTCCCTCTCCGTCCAGCCGTGGATGACGCTCTACTTCGCCGTCACCGTGCCCGTGGGCATCGGGCTGTTGCAGCTTTTCCACCACCAGTTCCAGAAACACTTCGCCGCCTACCGCGAGCAGACCGAGCAGATGAACGCCCGCATGGGCGAGATGCTCGGCATGCTCGCGCTCACCCGCGCCCACGGTGTCGAGCATGAGGAGACGCGCCAGGTGCGCTCGCACCTCCACCGCCTGCGCAAGACCGGCCTGCGGCTCGACATCGTCACCGAGCTCTTCGCCGCCAGTTCCTACGTGTGCTTCAACCTCCTCATGCTGCTCTGCCTCGGCTTCGCCGCGTGGCTCGTGCTCGCCGACCGGCTCAGCGTCGGGCAGGCGGTGATGTTCCACACCTACTTCGGCATGCTCGTCGGCGCCGTGGGGCAGATCATGGGCGTGTTCCCGGCGTTGGCGCAGGGCGTCGACTCCGTGCGCTCGCTGGGCGAACTCATGGCCACGCCCGAAGTCGAGGTCTTCGATGGCAAGCCGGCCCCGCCGCCGCTGCGCGGCGAGTTCGTCCTCAGCGACGTCGCCTTCGCGTACCCGAAGACCGGAGCCGCCGCCGTGACCGCGCTCGACCTCCACGTGCGCGCCGGCGAGACGATCGCCATCGTCGGCGAATCCGGCTCCGGCAAATCCACGCTGCTCTCGCTCCTCCTCGGCTTCCGCCACCCGAGCGCCGGCCGCATCAGCGTCGACGGCCTCGATCTCGAAACCCTCGACCTGCGCGCCTACCGCCGGCAGGTCGGCGTCGTGCCGCAGACGACCGTGCTCTTCTCCGGCTCGATCCGCGACAATCTCACCTACGGTCTCGAGGACTGGAGCGACGACCGGCTCTGGGACATCCTCGCCCGCACCACGCTGGCCGACTTCGTGCGCTCGCTCCCGCAGGGCCTCGACACGCTCGTGGGCGAACGCGGCGCGAAGCTCAGCGGCGGCCAGCGCCAACGCCTCGCCATCGCCCGCGCGCTCGTGCGCGACCCGCGGATCATCTTCCTCGACGAGGCCACCTCCGCCCTCGACACCGAGTCCGAGCGCCTCGTCCAGCAGGCGATGGAGCATCTCACCGTCGGCCGCACGACGTTCGTCATCGCCCACCGTTTCTCCACGATCCGCCACGCGCACCGCATCGTCGTCATGAAACAAGGCCGCGCAGTCGAGATCGGCACCCACGACGAGCTCATGCGCCGCGACGGCGCCTACGCCGCCCTCCGCCGGCTGCAGGTGTGAGGTAGGGACGTTTCCCTCGCAGATTCTGCCGAATGGCAGAACGAAACGTCCGTCTCCTCTGCCCGAGGTGGACGGCGTTGCCCTCAACGCCGTCGCGTGCCCGCGCCGAAGCGGATAGCGTTCGGTGCCGGAGCCTGCTGTCGCTACGGGCCGCGGACCGAGTCCACGACCCGCTTGAGGGCTAGCGGGGCCACCCGCAGGTAAGTTCGGCCGCCATTCTTCCGGCTGAATTCCTCCGTTCTCTGTGCTCTCCTCCCTCTCAGTGCCCTCTGTGACCTGTCTGTCGTGTCTGATTCCGCCGGCATTCTGCCGTACGGCAGAACGGCGCCACGGCCCACTTTCTTTCGAATTCCCCTAAGAAACCCGCGGCTCGCGTGTCTTCATCGGGTGGAGCCTCCACGGCTCCGTTTCCCGCCGCCATGGACGCCCCGGCTTCTTCCGATGTTTGCTCGCCACCCCCCGGTATTTCCGGTCTGGTGGCGACGCATACCCCGCGCATGGATCCGGAGACGCCCACCCTGGCCGCGTTGTTCGAGGAGGAGGAAAACGGACTCCTGCGCTACGCGCTTGGGCTCACGGGCCGCCGCCCCGTCGCCGAGGAACTGGTGCAGGAGGCGTTTCTCCGCCTCCACCAGTCGTGGGCCGAGGTCGAGAACCCGCGCGCCTGGCTCTACCGCACGGTCCGCAACCTCGCCCTCAACCACCTCCGCGACCACCCCGCCGAGGCCGAGCTCGATCCCGACACCGCCACCGGCGACGCGCGCTCTGCCGCCGCCCGCCTCGGCCGCGACGAGGCCGTCGGCACCGTCCGGCTGCTCCTCGCCGAGCTGCCCGCCGCCGACCGCCGCCTCATCCACCTCAAGTACCACGAGGAGCTCCAGTATCAGGAGATCGGACGCCGCACCGGCCTGAGCGCCGGCAACGTCGGTTTCCGCCTGCACCACCTCCTCAAAGCGCTCGCCGACGCGCTTCGACGCGCCGGCATCGAAGGAAGCGAGGGCTGACCATGAATTCCGCCAACCAACCGCCCGCCCCGCAGCGCCCGACCGACGACCAGCTCGAGGAGCGCATCGTCGCGTGGGTCCTCGGCGAGGCTTCCGACTTCGAGATCGCCGCGCTCGAGGCTGCCGTCGCCGCCCGCCCCGAGCTCGCCGCCTTCAAACGCCGCATCGAAGCCGGCCACGGCTTGGTCGCCGAGGCCGCGCGCCCCGACGCCGCGCCGCTCCGCCTTTCCCCCGACCGCCGCGCCAAGCTCCTCGCCGTGATCGGTTCCCCTGTGGCCGGGGGCGCCGACCCCGGAAAATCCGCTGCCGTACCCAAGGCTGTGCCTTCATCAAAACCCTCCGCCGCGCGCCTGCCGCGTGCGTCGGAGCGCCCGTGGTGGCGGACCGACTGGTTCTACTCCGCGGCCGCGTGTGTGGTCATCAGCATCGGTGGTTTTGGGATGCTGAGCACGGTGCCGACATTCAAGGAGACCGGTTCTCGTATCTCGTATTCGGAGGTCGATATGGCGCGCTACAAGGCCGAGGAGGAGGCCGAAGAGCTGCCGGAACCGATGAACACGGTCGGCTTTGCGGACATTACCTCGGTCGCAAAACCGGCGGCCCTTTCCCACAACTGGTCTCCGCCGTCCACGCAGACCCGATCGTTCTCTGGGGCTGGTGCGGCTCCTCAACGCGAAACAGCGGGCCGCCACGTTGCGGTGGATCGCGTTCGGGGCTACATCGGCACCACCGACGACGGCGCTACCGGCGTGCTGGACAAGTTTGAGGTCCACGAGACCGGGGAATACGGCTACACCGCGAGCAGCACGCTCGCCGGCTCTCGGACTACCACGAAGCTCAACCTTCCCGGCGTGGTTCGTATGGAGCTGAAGGATGAGGGCTCCGCAATCTCCGTTGCCGACAAAGCGAAGAACGCCTCCCGCGACGACTTCCTCTCCAAGCGCAAAGCCGAGCGCTCTGGCGGAAAAGGCTCGGCGCTGCCGCCCGCCCCCGCCGCTCCGTCGATCGGTGCCGATGACAAAGAGATCGTGGTGCTGTCCCCGTTCGAGGTCGCGAACTCGCAGGACTCCGGCTTCCTGAAGGCCAACCGCGCCCCCAAGAAACCCAAGCGCCCGGATCCTTCGGCGACCTCCGCTGGCATCGGCCCGGGTGGGCTGATCGCGTCGGGCGTCGGGGGCGAGTCGGGTCGGTCGGATCTTTCGCCGTCCACCGCCGATTCCGACAAGCCTCTCCCACGCCCCGCCCAGAAGCTCCTCCCGTCGCCCACCGCCGACGAGACCAGCGCCGCGCAGGAGCCCGTTTCCACGTTCTCGCTCCACGTGAGCGATGCCTCGTTCAAGCTCGCGCTGGCCGCGCTCGCCGCGGGCCGCATGCCCGACGCCGCTTCGATCCGCCCCGAGGAGTTCTACAACGCTTTCGACTACGGCGACCCGGCGCCGGGTGCCGGCGAGAAGGTTTCCTGCCGCGTCGAGCAGTCGGCGCATCCGTTCGCGCAGCAGCGGAACCTCGTTCGGATCGCCGTGCGCGTGCCGGCCACCGGCCGTGGCAGCGGCACCCCGCTCAATCTCACCGTGCTGCTCGACACCTCCGGCTCGATGGAGCGTCCCGACCGCCGCGCCGCCGTGCGCGCCGCGTTGGCCACGTTGGTCGGGCTGCTCGGGCCGAACGACCGGCTCACGCTCATCGGCTTCGCGCGCCAGCCGCGCCTGCTCGCCGAGGCCTTCGACGGCGCTCATGCCAACCAGGCGCTCGGTCTGCTCGACTCCACGCCCGCCGAGGGCGGCACCAACCTCGAGGAGGCGCTCAAGCTCGGCGCTGAGCTCGCGCGTCGCCACTTCGCCGAGGCCGCGCAGAACCGCATCGTGCTCCTTACCGACGGCGCCGCTAACCTCGGCAACGCCGAGCCCGAGCGCCTCGCCGCCGCCATCGAGACGCTGCGCAGCCAGCGCATCGCGTTCGACGCCTGCGGCGTGGGCCTCGAGGGCGTCGAGGACGAGATGCTCGAGGCGCTCACCCGCAAGGGCGACGGCCGCTACTACGTGCTCGATTCGCCCGAGGCAGCCGACGCCGGTTTCGCCCGCCAACTCGCCGGCGCATTCCGCCCCGCCGCCGAGAACGTGAAGCTCCAGGTGCGTTTCAACCCGGCGCGCGTCGGCCGCTACCGCCTTGTCGGCTTCGAGAAGCACCGCCTGCGCGAGGAGGATTTCCGCAACGACGCCGTCGACGCCGCCGAGATCTCCGCCGAGGAGGCCGCCGTGGCCGTGTACGAGATCGAGGCGCTCCCGCAGGGCGAGGGCGAGCTCGGCGAAGTCTTCGTCCGCTTCCGCGATGCCGCGACGAAGACGATGGTCGAGCGCTCGTGGACGCTGCCCTACGAGTCGCGCGCTGCCGCGTTCGACCGCGCCGCGCCCAGTCTCCAGCTCGCCGGCACCGCCGCCGCGCTCGCCGAGAAACTCCGCGGTGGCCCCGCCGGCGACCGCGTCGACCTCGACGCCCTCGCGCCGATCGTCAACGCTCAGCGCGCCCGCCGTCCCGACGACAAGCGCATCCAGGACCTCGCCACGCTGTTCGAGCAGGTTCGAAAGATGAAGAAATGAGCCGCGCTACCGACCTCGCTTGCACCCTGGTAGGGTCGCCGCTCGCCGGCGGACCGCCACGCGATGAATCGGTCCGGACGCAAGGTCCGACCCTACGTCGGAAGATCCTTCGCCCTGACATCTCCCTGACAAAACCCTGACCCGCCCCTGACGACTTCGCGCGCCGCGTGTGCGAGAATCACGCACCCCGCTTCCGCGCCATCGCTTTCAACCCGAAGGAACTCCATGCACGCCATCACCTCGCTCGGCTCCACCGCCCGTCGGCGTTCCCGACTCCCGTTCGTCGCCGCCCTGTTCGCCTTCGCGGGCGCGCTCGTCGCGGCGCCGAAGCCGGCCGACACCGCGAAAACCTCCGCCACGCTTACGCCCGAGGGCGGGCGCATCGTGGTCGACGTGCAGGGCGTGCCGCCGGCGGTGCCATTGTTCTTCTCGGCCGCCGCCGAGCAGACAGTCCGCCTCAGCGCAGCCGAGATCGCCGGCGAGCTGCGTCTGAAACTCCACGTCGTGCAGGGCAAACCCGAGGTGCTCGCGCTCGGCCTCAGCGGCGAGGGCGAAGTCGTCGATGTCACCGGTGCCGGCCTCGCCTCATGGGCGGTACGGCAGGTGCCGGAGTCCGGGAAACGTTTCCTCGACCTACGCCCGGCGCTCGCTGAGGGCGCACCCGCGCCGCGCGATCTCGACCTTGTCGTCCGCACGCGTCTCCGCAAACCCACCGTGCCCGGCGCCGCCTCCGTGCTCATCGCCGCTCCCGGCGATGCCGTGGGCTTCGCTTCCACGATCACGCTCCAGGCCGACGCCGCGCTCGATCTGCGCGTGACGGCCGCGAGCGGTCTCGTCGCGCTGGGTGAGCCGCACAGCCCGCGCGGTCCAGTGCGCTTCCAAACCACAGGCGAAGGTGCGCTCGCGATCCGACTCACGCCGCGTGGCGGGGCGCCGGCCGAGGCCGAACTCCTCGGTGCGCAACTCTCCGGCAAGATCAACGAAGCGGCGAAGAGCTCGGAGTTCCGCCTGCGTGCCCAACTTCGTGCGACGAAAGCCGGGGCGCGTCTGCGCCTCCTCTCCGGCGCCGCTGCACCGAGCGAGAAGGCCGCCGGTGACGGTTGGCACCTCGAGCTCGCGCCGGCCGACGGCGGCGGCGCTCAGTATGACTTGGTCGCGGAGCGCGAAGGGGCGTTGCCGTTCGAGCTCACCTTTGCTGCCGCCATCCACGAGCGCGGGGAGTGGTATGCGCTCAACTTCGCGATGGCGGCGGGCGTGGTGGTGCCGTTCCAGCTCGAGGGGCTGCCCGCGGGCGTGAGCTTCGATCTCGCGGAATCGGTGCTGCCCGTCGCCGCGACGCAGGGCTGGCAGGGCATCCTGCCGGCCGATGGCAAGGCGGAGTTCGCCTGGAAACACCGCGCCGAGGCGGCCGAAGGCGCGCTCTTCTTCACCAGCAGCGAGACGACCGATTCGCGTCTCGGCGCGGGCCTGTTGCGGCAGGAGGCGAACCTCGCGCTGCAGATCCTGCAGGGCAAGCTGACGGCGTTGCGCATCCGGCTCGAGGGGCCGGGCGAGATCGTCGGCGTCGAGGGTGCCAATCTCGTGAGCTGGCGCGTCGTGCCGGCCGGGGCCGGGCGCGTGCTCGAGGTGCAGTTCAGCCGACCGATCGAGCAAACCAGCTCGCTGACGGTGCGCAGCCAGACCGAGCTCGGCGCGTTTCCGATCCGCGTGGAGCCCCTGCGCCTCGCGCCCGAGGGCGTGGTGCGGCACTCCGGCTTCGTGCGCGTGGCCAACGACGGCGCGGTGCGCCTCGAGGTGGCCGAGGCCACCGGGATGATGCAGCTCGCGCCCGACCAGTATCCGACCGGCGAACTCGACGGCGACGAGGTGCGGCAGGTCTTCGTCTACCGTTTCCCGGCGGCGAACTACGGCTATCGCCTGCTTGCCTCGCAGATCCAGCCCGAGGTGGGTGTCTCCGCCATCCTCACCTACGGGCTCGGCGAAACCGACCGCACGATCGCAGCCAGCCTTGAGCTCGATGTGCGTGAGGCGCCGCTGCGCGACTGGTCGCTCCAGATCCCGGCCGACTACACGGTGGTCGGCGTGAACGGCGAGGGCGTGGCGGACTTCCTCGCGGAGTCGACCGCCGCGGGCGGACTGCGGACGCTGAAGGTGCTCTTCGACGATGCGGTCGAAGGGCGCCAACTCGTCCAGTTGCGCCTCGAGAAGAACCAGGCTGCCGCGGCCGGCGAGTGGGCGTTGCCCGCGCTGCGTTTCCCGGGCGCGAAGTCGGTGCGCGGGCATATCGGAGCCGTGGCGACACCGGGCTACCGGCTGGTGACGGTCGGCGCCGACAAGCTCGTCGAGGTGCCGCTGAGCTATTTTCCGCAGCAGGCCGCCGGGCTCCAGCAGGCGTGGCGGTTGCGCGACGCCGAGTGGTCGGCCGCGCTGAAGGTCGAGGCCCTCGGCCAGAGCGTGCAGGCCGACGTGTTCCATCTCTACACGGTGAAGGAAGGCGTGGTGTACGGCAGCGTGCTGCTGAACTACTTCGTGGTCGGCGCGCCGGCGACCGAGTGGCGGCTCGCGGTGCCGGCGGAGGCGGGGAACATCGATGTCGTCGGCCAGAATGTCCGCCGCGACTGGCGGCGCGAGGGCGACCAGCTCGTCGTCTCGCTCCACCAGCCGGTGCTGGGCGCGGCCACGTTGCTCGTGACCTTCGAGCAGCCGATGAGCGCGCGCGGCGGCACGATCCAGCCCGGCCAGGTGCGCCCGCTCGGTGTGCAGGCCGAGCGCGGCTATGTGCAGGTCGTGAGTCCGGCGCAGGTGAAACACGAGATTCGCAAGGCCGAGGGCGGTCTCCTGAAATTGGAGCCGCTCGAGCTGCCCGCGGAGTTCCGCCTGCTCACGAGCGCCCCGTCGCTCGCGATCTACCAGTACACCGCGCGGCCGTTCGCGCTCGAGGTCGGCGTCGAGTGGTACGCGGCCGGAGAGACGGTGGACCAGGTCGTCGATTTCGCGCAGCTCTCCAGCGAGATCTCCCGCGACGGCCAGGTGGTGACGACCGCCCAGTTCTTCGTGAAGACCCGCGGACGGAAGGCCCTGCGCCTTGTGTTGCCCGAGCAGGCGCGGCTCTGGGAGGCCCGCGTGGACAACGAGATCGTCAACGCCCGCGCCGATGGCGGGCAGACGCTCGTGCCGCTGCCTGCTCGCCTCAACCCGAACGAGCCCGTGGCGGTCGCGCTGCGCCTCGGCCAGGCCGCGGGCGGCGGCGCCACGATCCGCCTGGTTGCTCCGCGCACCGTCGCGCCGAGCATCATCAACGAGTGGACGCTCCATGCCGAGTCCGGCCGCCAGCTCGTCCCGCGCGGCGGCAACGCCGAGCTGGTCCGCCCTGCGCTCACCGAGACCGGTTTCGAGTGGATCGCGCGGCGCGGAACGTTTTCCGCCGTGCTGTTGTTCGTGGTCACCGCGCTCGCGGCGGTGCTGGCGCGGGGCGCCTCGCGACGCCAGTTCTTCGCCCTCGTGCTCTTCGCCAACGTGTCGCTTGCCGCACTGTTCTTGGCGGCCAGTTCGTTGGTGGAGCGCCGCCCCAACCACCAGACGCTCACCTACGCCGCCACCATGGTGCCGGCCGAGGAGAGCGTCACGATCACCGTGTCGAACCTGCACCCGTTGCTCGCGCTCTTCTCCTGGTGGGGCGTGGCGGCGCTCGCGCTGGGCGTCGCGGTGATTGTGGTCGCGGCACTCCGGCGCTCCGGCATCGGCCTTGCCGCGGGCGTGGTGCTCACGGCGGCCGGGTTGCTTGCGCAGCACGGCGGGGCGGCGCTCTTCTACGCCGGCGCCGGTCTGGCGGTGTGGCTGCTGTTCCTCGTGCCCGCTTGGGGCCGCTGGAACCGTGAGCGGCGTGAGCGCCTCGCCGCCGACGCGGCGGCGGAGCCTCCGCCGGTGCCGGACAACGATGTCCCGGGCGCGGGCGCCTCTTCGGTGCTGCCACTGTTCGCGTTGGTCGGCGCGCTCGCCCTCGTGTTCGCGGGCCCTCCCGCACAGGCGCAGACCGCGACGGATGTCGCCGGCAAGCCCGCGCAGTCCGCGGTGCAGACGTGGACCATCCGCGGCGACCGCCTCTACGGCGAGCTGGAGCTCACCGTGCGCGGCGGTCCGGGCGACAGCTTCCTGTTGCTGCGTCCGCCGGCCGTGTTGACCGAGTTCAAGGCCGACGGCCTGCGCCTCGGCAAGGCCGAGCTCGACGGGCGGACTTCGTATTTCGTGGCCCCCGAACGCGACGGCCTGCTCACGGCCCGCGTGCGCTTCGAGCTGGCCGCCGGCAAAGATCGTACCGAGATCGCGCTGCCGAGCGGTCCGGCGATCGTGCAGCGCGTGGCCGTCTCGCTCGACCAGGGCGGTTGGGAGTTCTCCTCGGACCACGCGGTACAGGTGACGGCGACTCCGAATCTCGGTGACGGCCGCAGTGGCGCGACGCTCGTCTTCTCGCCGCAGGCGGAGCCGCGCGTGCGCATCGTGCCGAAGCGGCGCGACCTCGCCACCGAGACCACGCAGTTCTTCGCGGAGACCTCGCAGCTCTTCCTGCCCGGCCCGGGCGTGGTGAACGCGCGCGTGCTCGCCTCGATCCGCCCGGTGCAGGGCCGTGTGGGCTCACTCGTGCTCGAGGTGCCCGTCGGCCTGACGGTCGGCGAGGTGAAGGGCGAGGATGCCGAGGTCTCCTCGTGGCGGTTCGATCCGGACAAGCGCCGGCTCCAGATCACGTTGGCGTCGCCGCAGGAGCGCCAGTTCAACCTGGGGATCCTGGCGCAACTTGGCACCGGCGCGCTGCCGTTCGATCTCACGCTCGAGCCGCTGCGCGTGGCCGGCGCCGCGGGCGATGTCGGCACGCTCGCGCTGGCCTTCGGCGGCGATGCGCAGCCGGAGAGCGTGCGCGCCGTCGGGCTCTCCGCGGTGAACATCGAGGACTTTGATTCAGAGCTCCTGCCCGAGGGCAAGGACGGCGAGTCTGCGGCCACGCTCCAGCAGGTGTGGCGCTACGGGCAGGGCGGCGGCAGCGTTTCCCTGAAGATCGCCCCGGTCGCGCCCGAGGTGCGCGTGACCGGCCGGCAGGTGCTGTCGCTCGACGACGATCGTCTGGTGATGGCGGTGGATCTGGCGGCGGCGATCACCCGCGTGGGCTTGTTCAAGCTCAGCTTCGCGCTTCCGGACGGCCTGGAGGTCGAGGCGCTCAGCGGCTCGGCGCTCAGCCACTGGACCGAGGCGCAGGAGGAAGGACGGCGGATCGTGACGCTGCATCTCAACGGTCAGACCATCGGCGACGAGACGTTCGCCCTCACGCTCGCCGGCGCCGCGCCCCGCGCGCAGGAGGCCTGGCGTGTGCCACATCTCCAGATACGCGAGGCCACGCGCCAGACCGGCGAGGCGCTCATCGTGCCCGGCAAGGGCCTGCGCCTGCGCGCCGTGGAACGCGAGAAGGTCACGCAGCTCGACCCGCGGCAGGGCGGCGGCCTGCAGCCGGGCACGCTGGCGTTCCGGTTGTTGCAGGAGGACTGGTCGGTGAAGCTCGGCATCGAGGCGCTCGACCCGTGGGTGACCGTGCAGTCACTCCAGGAGACGACGGTGCGCGAGGGCCAGACGCTCGTGCGGCTCGCGCTGCGCTACCGCGTGGAGAACGCCGCGGTGAAACAGTTCCGCGTGAAGCTGCCCGGCCTCGGCGAGGAGCGCGCCCGCACGGTGCGCGCCACCGGTGCCGCGGTGAGCGACCTGGTGCGCGTGGCCGGCAGCGACGACACCTGGGAGATCCGCCTCCAGCGCGGGATCGCCGGCGAGACCGACGTGCAGATCGAGTTCCAGGGGCCGTCCACCGGAGACCAGAAACTGGAGACGGTGGCCGTGCCGGAGTTTGTCGGCGTGCGGCAGGCGGCGCAGTTTGCCGCCGTGCGCGCGGGCGGCCGGCTCGAGCTCGAGACCGGCGCGCTCCCGCGCGGCTGGGCGCGGACGGACTGGAGCGCGGTGCCCGCGTTCCTCCAGAACCGTACCGACCGCAGCGTGCCGGCGTTGTGCTTCCGGGTGGCCGAGGCCGAGGGCCCGCTATCCGTGACGGTGCGCCGCCACGCGGTCGCCGAGGCGCTCAAGCTGCGCGTGACGCAGGGCGAGCTCACGACGCTGTTCTCGCCGACCGGAGCCAGCCTCACGGCGGTCGACCTGCGCGTGGATGTGCTCGAGAAGAGCACGCTGCGCATGCGGCTGCCGGAGGGGGCGGCGCTCTTCAACACGTTCGTCAACGGCGAGAGCGTCGCGGTCGTGCGCGAAGGCGATGCGTTCCTTTTCCACGTGACTCCGAGCTCCGCCGGCGAACGCGCGGCGACGGTGCGCGTCGTTTACTCCGCCCCGGCGGGCGGCTCGGGCGATGTCGCGCTGATCGGGCCGCGGCTCAACGTGCCGTTGGAGAACGTGTCCTGGCGCGTGGTGCTGCCGACCGGCTACGAGCTCGCGAGCTACGGCGGCGGGCTGCGGCTGCGCGAGGAGCGCTACAGCGGGTCGTTCAGCGTGGCCGACTACCAGAGCTCGGTCTTCACGAAGCGCTCGGCCGAGTCGAAGAAGGCCGTGGCGATGCTCGAGGAGGCGAACCAGCTCATGCAGAAGGGCGACCAGCAAAAGGCCGGCGAGGTGCTCGCCCGCGCCTACAACACGCAAGCCCTCGACGAGGCCGCCAACGAGGACGCTCGCGTGCAGCTCCGCAATCTGAAGACGCAGCAGACCGTGCTCGGCCTCAACACCCGGCGCCAGCGCATGTACCTCGACAACCGGGTCGACGCCGCGCGCAACGAGCAGCTTGAGCAGGCCGCCAGCCTCAATCCGTTCATGCAGGGGCAGGTGAACTTCGATCCTGCGCAGGTCGACCAGCTGCTCATGGGCAACTCGGCCGACGAGAACACCGCGCTGCGCGGCATCGCCGACCGGCTCGTCGACCAGCAGCTCGCCGCCGAGCCGGCGCCCCGCGCGATCGACGTGACGCTCAGCGAGCGCGGCCGGGTCTTCACCTTCACCCGCAGCCTGCAGGTCGAGGGCGACAAGCCCCTGCAGCTCACGATCTCCCTCGCCCGCACCGCGCGCCCGCCCTACGTGACCGCCGCCGTGCTCCTCCTCGCGATCGCCGGAATCGCCGCGATCCCGCTGGCCTGGCGGAGGTGACACAATGATGTGTTTCTGCGGGAGCGACGCCCGTTGTTTGGCTCGCCAACGGGCGTTGGCGGTTCACGACGAGGTGATGGTCAGGGTCGGCTCCGCGCCCTCCGCGGAGTAGATCGCTTGGAAGGACTTCGTTTCCTCGGAATCCGGAACCAGAAGACGCGAGGGCTCATGGTGCGTCCGGGTGGTCAGGCCATTCGCGGAAGTGTTCTCGGCATGACGCGGCTGTTCGCGGCGGATGTAGGTCGTGATCGTCACGGTGCCGCTCACCAACCAGGGGCCGGCGACTCCGTTCATCGGCCTGAATTCGAGAATGTGGGCGGAGCAGCCGGTCTCTTGGATTGCGGAACGGGTGCGCTCGCGGAAGTAGCGTTCCACCCGTCGCGCCGCGTCGATTCGCATTTCCTGGAGTCGGAGCCTCTCCGCCGAGGCCATCGTGCGCCGGGCCGCCTCTGTTTCCGCTGTCAACGAGGCCTGCTGGGCCTGCGCCCCTTCGGCTGCCGCCGCATCGACTTTCGCCGCGGCCTGGCGGGCCGCCTCGCCGGCGCGCTGCTCGGCGAGTTGGGCCGCCGCTTCGTCGATTGGATACCGGTCCCGCAGCTCGGATGGGAGTAGTTGCTTCCCGACCGAGACGAGTCCGCCGGCATGGCGGATCACAACCGTGCGGGCCGATTGGGACAGGATCTGCGCGTCGTGGAAGACGCGACCGTCCGCGAGGGCGATATCCGCTGCGGATAGAGCGGGTCCGGCCAAGGTCGCTCCGAACAGTAACAACAAGAGTCTATTCATGGTGGAAGAATCAGGGAGAATGGCCTGCGTCGATTCGCGTTCCCGTTTCGGCCAGGGCGGGACCGTTTCGCCGCTCGAACCGGGCCGGAGGCGGCAGTAGGGCGTTCTGCTCTTTGTGGCATGCATCCCCGCGGCGCGCTACTCCGGACCATCGGCCACTGGGCGTCCATCTTCGTGATACCGACGAACCGAGCCGACGTTCGGATGATCGAGCGAGAAGCTCCCGGTCAATGCCAGCTGCGCGGGAACCGCGGCATATCCGGGCGCGATTCGCGGCAGATACGTCGCCACCGGTCCGCCGAGCGCGCCGGTGCGCGGATCGTAGTTCACCGCGACGACGGCGTTCGCGCTCTCCATGAAATACTGCTGCGCCGCTCCCGCCAATTGACGCGCATCCTCGTCCATCAACGCGCGCTGCCGCCGCCGGTCCACCGATTTGATCTCCGCTTCGGCTCGCGCCTGCACTTTCCGCACGGCCTCCTCGCTCTCGCGCACCATCCGGCCGACCGACTCCGAGTTCTCCCGGACCGCATCCTGCAACAGTTCCATGCGCCGTTCTTCCTCCCGCGCGAACCAGCGGAGGCCCGCCAGCACGAGCGCCAGCGCGGCGAGCACCAATGCCGCCGTTCCCACGATCAGGCGTCGGCGTTCTCTGACGATCGCGACAGAACTCTCGACCTTCATGGCGGGGATCGGAGACGGAAGTCCGGTTCCTGGTGACACTATTCCCGCCCGCCGGATCCCGCGCGCCGTCGGGTTGGCGGTTCGACGGGATCGAGCGGGAGCCGTTTCGCCACCCGAGCCCGACAGAGGGCGACAGCGGCCGGCGAAGCCCGGCTCGATGGCTGCGGATGTTTGCCCTCACGACCGTGAGGGCAAACATCCGGGACGGGCGAGGCGGGGGCGTCCTGCGGACGTGGCGCTCGTGTTGACGCTGTCGTCACGCGCCGCTGGAATGCACTCCATGAATCCTCTCATCGGACTGGTGTTCTTTTTCGGCGTGCTGGTGGTGGTGGTGGGCGGAGCGGTGCTGCTGGGGCGGTGGCAGGGGAATCGGACCAGCGCGAATCTCGCGGCCCTCGCGCGCGACCTCGGCCTGCAGTTGCGCGAGAGGCCGCCGGCGCTGGGAATCATCCCGTTGGCGCCGACGGTGAGCGGCCGGCACGGCGGCCGGGAGCTGCGTCTCTTCACCTTCTCGACCGGGTCCGGGAAGAGTCGGCAAAGTTGGAACGCGATGGGTCTGGCCTGCGCGAACCCGCAGGGGCTCACCCTTCAGCTCGGCGCGCAGAACTTTCTGACTGCTTTCGGCGTGATGCTCGGAATGCAGGACGTGCAGGTGGGCGAGCCGGTCTTCGACGGCCGGTTCGTGGTGAAGACCAACGCCCCGGAGTACCTCCGGGCGGCGTTGCTGCCGGAGTTGCGCGCGGAGTTGCTCCGGTGTTGGCCGCAGCGGGGCATGGGCGCGAACGTGAAGCTCGCCGGCGGCGAGATCGTGTACGCGGAACTCGGTTCCTTCGCCGATTCCGGCGTGGTCGAGCGCGTGAAGACGATGCTCGCGCCGCTGTCCGCGCTGGCGGTGTTGCCGGAGGTGTACTCGGGCGGGCGGTGACGACGGCCGAGGGCTGGCGGCGGTGCATGAAACGGCGTCGACGTTGTCCCAAGAAGCTGCCGCTCGTTCGCCGGCCTCCTGGAACGCACCGGTCCGGCGGCTTCGACCTGCGGACGAAGCTGCGAGTGCTCGGCCCGCCAGCGGGGCGTGCAGCGGATGCGTGAGTGCGTGCCCCTTCGACGTCCCACGCAGCGATATCAACGCTGGTCGATCCCGTCGAGCTGCCGGAGCGCGTAGGCGTGGGCGCCGAGGGCGATGGCTTCGCTGGTGCCGAGACGCGATACACCGACCCCGATGCGCGCGAGCGGATCGTAGGCGATCTTGCGGTCGGTGCCGGGCACGGCGATCTCGTGGGTGGCGCCGCGGAGGAAGGTGGCGAGCTGCGCGGAGTCCTCGAGGTTGAAGGCTTGCTGGACGAGACGGCGGCGGGTACCGCCGGCGGGCGTGGCGTAGGTGCCATTCAACTCCGCGAGGAGCGCGGGCAGGTAGAGCTGACCGGCGGCCGACAGGCCGCCGCCGATCACGGCCAGGCCGTCGACGAGCGTGAGCGCGTGCGCGAGGGCGTCGCCCACGACTTCGCCGATGCGGCGATAGGCTTCGGCGGCGGCGGTTGCGTTGCCTTCGCGTTTGCCCAGCGCGATCTCCTCGATCTCGCGGGGATTCGGGGCGTCGGAAAACGGGATACCGGCGCTCTCGGCGTAGGCGCGGCGGACGGCGCGGATGCTGGCGCCCTCCTCGGCGTTCCAGTGCGGATCGCGCTTGTTGCGCAGCATGCAAATCTCGGCGGCCATGGAGTTGTCGCCGGTGAGGAGCTCGCCGCGGCGCACGATGCCGCCGCCGAAGCCGGTGCCAAGCGTGACGCCCAGGAGGTTCTCGAAGCGGCGCGGGCTGCCGGCCTGCGCGAGCTGGTCGTTCACCCACGGCAGGAAGCCCGCGATGGCCTCGCCGTAGGCGAAGAGATCGCCGTCGTTGTTGATGAAAACGGGCAGGCCGAACTTGGCCTCGAGCATCGGCCCGAGCGCGACCCCGCCGCGGAAGGCGGGGAGGTTGGTGAGGTCGCCGATGATGCCGGTGCGGTAGTCGGCGGGCCCGGGGAACGCGAAGCTGATCGCCACCGGCGGCTCGGGGCACGCCGCGCGGGCGCGCGTGAAGCCCTCGACGAGGTTGGCGAGGCAGCGCGCGAGGTCGGCGCCTTCAGAGGGCAGCGTCACGAGATCGGTGATGCGCTCGCGGCCGCGGCGGGCGGAGAAGCGAAAGCTGGAGCCACCGGCGTCGAGGGTGAGGACGATGCGCGGATCGGAGGCGAGGGGGAGCATGACGGATTTTCGATTTCGGGTTGCCGGTTTGCGATTGGGGGACGCGTCGAGGAAACGAGAGCGTTAGGGAGCGTGCTGCACGTGGCAATCGAAGGAGATGTGGAGCAGAGGATGGACGGGCCACGTGGGGAGCGGCAGGCTCGGGGCGATGAATTTTCGCATCGAGGAACTTGGGCGGCAGCCGACGACGACGGAGCGGCGGCAACTCGCGGAGCTGCTGTGCGCTTGCGTGCGCGGCGGGGCTTCGATCGGGTTTCTCGACGACATCACGGAGGCGGAGGCGACCGAGTATTGGGACGGCGTGCTGCGCGCGGTGGCGACCGGCGCCAGCATCGTGCTGGTGGTGCGCGACGAGAGTGGGGCGATTGCGGGCAGTGTGCAGCTCGCGCCAGCGTTGCGGCGCAACGGCCGGCATCGCGCCGAGGTGCAGAAGCTGATGGTGCTGCCGGCGCTGCGCGGACGCGACCTCGGCACCCGGCTGATGGCGGAGGTCGAGGCGTTGGCGCGCAGCCGCACGCTGCGGCTCCTGTTTCTCGACACAAGCGAAGGGGCTGGCGGGGCGAAGGCGTTCTACGAGAAACTTGGCTACCGTTACGTGGGCGGCATCCCCGGCTACGCGGTCGACCCCGACGGCACACCCGCGACGAACGCGATCTTCTACAAGCAATTGTGAGCGGAGCCCGCGGCGGTGGAAAGAAACCGCTGGACAGCTGTACTACTGTCACTAGAACAGTGGAACAGTGCTTCCTTTCACCATCGAGATCATCGCCGGCGGCCCCATCGCGGAGCAGATCGTGTTCGCGGTGAAGCGGGCGGTCGTCTCGGGGCAGCTCCGGCCGGGCGACAAGTTTCCCTCGGTGCGGGCGCTGAGCCAGGAGCTGCGGATCAACCCGAACACGGCGCACCGCGTGGTCGGGCAGCTGGTGGAGCAGGGCGTGTTGGTAGCGACACCGGCCGTGGGCACGGTGGTGGCGGCGAACAGCGTGGGCGGGAAGGCGGAGAAATCCGGCCTGCTTGGGGCCGAGCTGGAGAAGCTCGTGGTCGAGGCGAAGCGCCTCGGCGTGCCGCTGGAACAGGTGCAGCGCGCGCTGGAGAAACATTGGCGGGAACTGGACAAGGAGTGAATGCAATGAACCCAATCGAGACGGAGAAACTCACGCGCCGCTTCGGGCGGAACGTGGCCTTGAACGAGGCGACGCTCGCCGTGCCGGAGGGCAGCATCTGTGCGGTGCTTGGGCCGAACGGCGCGGGCAAGACGACGTTGCTGGAGACGCTGCTGAACCTGCTCGAGCCCAGCGCGGGCTCGGCACAAGTGCTCGGCTGTGACTCGCGCCGGCTCGGGCCGGCGCAGTTCGCGCGGATCGGCTACGTGTCGGAGAACCAGCGCGTGGACGAGCGACTGCGGATCGGCGAGCTGCTTGAGGTGGTGCGCGGTCTTTACCCGACCTGGGATCGGGCGCTGGAGGCGAAGCTGCTGCGCACCTTCGAGCTGCCGGCGGACCGGCGGTTCAAGGCGCTCTCGCGCGGCATGCGCATCCGGGCGTTGTTCGTGGCGGCGCTCGCGTTCCGTCCGAAGCTGCTGGTGCTCGACGAGCCGTTCAGCGGGCTGGATCCGGTGATGCGCGACGACCTCGTGACGACGGTCATCGACCTTGCGCTGGAGGACGGCAGCACGGTGCTGCTCTCCTCGCACGACATCGACGAGGTGGAGCGGATCGCGAGCGAGGTGATCTTTCTCGATCAGGGCCGCGTGACCTTGGCCGAAGGGACCGAGGCGCTGCGGGCGCGGCACCAGAAAGTGGTGGCGCGGCTGGCGACGGCGGGTGCGGCGGCGACTCCGCGCGGCGGCTGGCTCGGCTTCGAGCGAGAAGGCGAGACGGTGTCGTTCGTCGCGACCAGCGCGGCGGCGGAGACTGACTGGAGCCGCGAGTTGGGCGGCGGGGCGAGCGTCACGACGGCGCCGCTGACATTGAAGGAAATCTATCTGGCCCACGCCCGTGCGCGGCAGGGCCGCAAGGAGTGAACGACCATGGAAACAATGAAGGCATTCTGGCGGTACGACTGGGCGCTGAACCGGGCGCGGCTGATCACTGTCGTCGTGATCGCGGCGCTCTGGCCGTGGGCGATGGTAGTGTCGATTTTGGCGAAGGAATGGCAGGAGCGTGCAGACTGGACGGTGTTTGTAGTGATTTTCACAAGCCTCGCCATCCTGGCGATCCCTGGACTATTGGTAGGTTATGTAAGTGATCTTGCGCGAACTGGTGCGCCCTCGGATTTCAGGCACTTCAGTTGCTCGCTGCCGGTTGATCGAGGGCGATGGGCGCTCGCAAAGGTTGTGAGTGCGTTGGGCTGGGGTGTGGTGGCTCCGGCGTTTCTGTTGGCTGTGATGACCGCGTTGACAGCGTGTATCTTCGGCAAAGCCGAAAGTTCTGCCGCCCCCGAGGACATCCGCAAAATCCTGAGTGGCCTGTTGCTCGTGAGCGTTGCTTCTGCTGGCACGCTAGGTTCGTTGTTCTGTGGGACGCTGATGCCACGAGGACAAAGCTGCGGTGCAGGCGTGTTTTTGGGAGCGGCGGTGTCTTTTTGCGGGGAGATGTTGGTTCGCGGCGTGACCGGGATCCGCGCTTTCGAACAGTCGATGAGACGCCTCCGCGCTCCCGGGGAATCGGTGAGCGAGATCGGCCTTTGTCTGCTCCTGACGGTCGTCTTGGCGCTGATCTTTGTCCGCTACCACAAGAACCGCCGGGCGTGGCAGGCCGCGGTGTTGGGGTTGGTTGCGCTGGTCGTCGTCGACGGTGCGCGGGCGTGGCTGTGGCGGTGAACGCGAGAGCCGAACTTATCTTGAAAACTTCAGTACCCATATTCTATGAACCTTAATCACCCTGAATTCTATGTCGGAATCGGTACGCTGGCCCTGATCAACGCGGGACTGGCCCAGAGCAAGAATCGCAGCGGGATCGGCTGGTTCCTGCTCAGCCTCCTACTCGGCCCGCTCGCGACGCTGCTGCTCGTGGCGCTCGACAAGCCGAAGACGGCGTGAAGTACCGCTCAGTCGAGGCCAGTGGATCGCTGCTCTCGCGAGCAGCGCCAAGCGGAGCCGTAATCATTCATTCCGTCTCGCGATCCGCTCGGTCGGCTTGCGCACCAACGGTGCGCGTAGGGGCGCTGCTCGTCGATCCCTTCGGTTCTTTGCCGCCGCTGGGAGCGGCACCGCCCAATGGGCGTCGCAAGCGGCGCCCCTACGAAGGCAACTGAAACAATACGGCTGAGGCGGTTCGGCGGTCAGCTCCGCGTGGCGACCACGGCGGCGCGGAGGCGGCGGAGGCCTTCGTCGAGGGTGGCGCGGGGGCAGCCGAAGTTGAGGCGGACGAAGCCGGGGGCGCCGAAGCCGGCACCGTCGTTGAGGCCGAGGCCGTGCTGTTCGAAGAACTTGGCGGGCTCGGGTTGGCCGAGCGCGGTGGCGTCGATCCAAGCGAGGTAGGTCGCCTCGACGGGCGCCATCTTCAGCTCGGGCGTTTCGCGCGCGATGAAGGCGGCGAGGTGGTCGCGGTTCGACTGGAGGTAGGCAATGAGCGCGCGGCGCCAGGGTTCGCCATCGCGATAGGCGGCTTCGGCGGCGGCGTAGGAAAGCGGCGACAGATCGGGCGGCACGAGGCCCACGCGGGCGCCGAGCATGCGTTTGCGGATGTCGGCGTGCGGTACGATCGCGAAGGCGAGGCCGAGGCCGGGGAGGTTGAACACCTTGCTGGGCGCCTGGAGCGTGATGGTGCGGGCGGCGAGTTCCGGTGAGAGCGTGGCGAAGGGGATGTGCTGGCGGCCGTCGAACTCGAGGCCGGCGTGGATCTCGTCGGAGCAGATCCAGAGGTCGCGCTCGAGGCAGAAGCGGCCGAGTTGGTCGAGTTCCTCGCGGGTCCAGGCGCGGCCGACGGGGTTATGCGGGTGGCAGAGGAGGAGCAGCTTGGCGTCGGCCGGGGTGCGCGCGGCGAGCGCCTCGAAGTCGAACTCCCAGCGCTCGCCGGCGCGGCGGGCGAGGGGCATGTCGATGAGGCGGCGTTGGGAGTTGGCGGCGGCGCCGAAGAAAGGCGGATAGACCGGTGACGGCACCACGACGCCGTCGCCGCGCTCGCCGAGGGCGCGGCAAACGAGATTCATGCCGCGGTTCACACCGGGCGTGAAGACGATCCACTCGGGTTCGATCTTCCACGCATAGGTCTGCGCGAGGTAGGCGACGATGGCTTCGACGGCGGAGCGCGGTGGGAGCGTGTAGCCGAACACGCCGTGGTCGACGCGGCGGTGGAGCGCCTCGAGCACGCAGGGCGGCGAGGCGAAGTCCATGTCGGCGACCCACATCGGGAGCACGTCGCGGCCGGCGTAGCGTTCCCATTTCTCGCTGCCGGTGTCGCGTCGGTCGATGATGCGGTCGAAGTCGAAAGCCATGGGATGAGGAAGGGCGGAGGAACCGGGATGGCAATACCGCGCAGGGGCCGCTCGCCGGTTGATCGCGGGGCGATGGAAGGAGGCCGATGGTGAACCGGGAAATGCGGAAGAGCGATTCCGACAGCGTGTCGGTTTTTCCCGCGGCGAAATTTCCCACGAGGACAGCCTGTCGCACCCTGACTCCGGCGATTCGGCGGAAGCTCATTGAGGTACAACGAGATGCACCTCGGTTCGGGCCGGCATCGCATGTGCAACCTAGGCGGCATCAACCCACCTTTTCCGCCACACGGAACATCAAACCCGAAACTCGAAACCAGAAAGGACACGCCATGAAGATCGTTCGTTATCACCAACCCGCCGCCGCCGCTCTCGCTCCCCTCTACGGCCTCGCCGGACGCAATCCGGTGGTCGCGTTCGAGCGCGAGTTCGATCGGCTCTTCAACAACGCCCTCGGCGAGATGTTCACGCTCGCTCCGGAGCTGGCGCCCAACCGCACCGGCGGCTTCGCCGTGGATCTCTACGAGGACAAGGACAACGCCTACGTGCGCGCCGAGCTCCCGGGCGTCGATCGCAAGGACATCAACGTCGAGATGGTAGACGATTTCCTGACCATCTCCGGCTCGCGCAAGACCTTCGGCACAGACGGCAAGGAGACCGAGTCCGTGGAGTTCTCCCGCTCGATCACGATTCCTGAGGCTGTGCAGGCCGACAAGGTGTCCGCCGCCTACGAGAACGGAGTGCTCACCGTCACGTTGCCGAAGCGCGAGGAGGCCAAGCCCCGCAAGGTCAGCGTCGAGGTCAAGTAACCGACCATCGGCTACAACCCGAAACCTGAAACCCGAAACTCATCTCCCAGGAGGAAACTACCATGTCGCTCTTCAGCACTCTGCTCCCGTCCACCCGCCGCGCCGAAACCAACGCCGGTGCGCCCGTTGCGCCGACCGTCACGCCGCGCTACGAGATCAAGGAAAACACCGACGCGTTCGGCCTCGAGGTCTGGCTGCCCGGCGTCGCCAAGGACGGGCTTGAACTCACGATCCACGAAGGGGAGCTGACGATCGTCGGCCGCCGCACGTGGAAGAAGCCCGAGGCCTGGACGCAGCTCTACCGCGAGACGCCGCTCGCCGACTTCAATCTCACGCTCGCGCACGACAACACGTTCGACGCCGAGAAGGTCCACGCCGAGTTGCGCGACGGGGTCCTGCGCGTGACGCTGCCGAAGGCGGAGGCGATCAAGCCCCGCAAGATCGCGGTGGCGTAAACGGCCGAGTATCCGCCGGGTGGAGGTGAAGAGCCTCCGCTGCGGCACCGACTTCGCTTGTCTGGGGTTCATCCCGCCGGAGGCAAGGGCCTCCGGCGGGTTCAATTTTGCGGTCGATCTCGCGCGTTGCGCCGCGCGTCGCCGGGATTGACAGGCCATTGCCCGGCCGTGTCATCGCGGGTCCCATGAAGCTCGTCCGCCGTTTTGTTGTTTGTGGTCTGCTGTTCGTTGCCGCCGTCTGGTCGTCGGGCCAGGAGTCGGGAGCAGTCGCGCCGGCCGAAGCTGGCGGCGCCACCGAACAGACCAAGCTTGCCACCGAAGCCGCCGCCGCTGTCGCCAGCGGGGCGGCGGATCCGGCGACCCCGGACTTCCTCGAGCACATGGTCGACGTGGTGCTGGCGCTGTTCGATGTGAAGAGCAGTGGCAACACGCCCACCCACTACGGCATCGCGGCGCTGCTGCTCGTCGGCTCGTTCCTGCTCCGGCGGGTCGTGACGACGATCCTCTTCGGCATCCTGCGCCGCTTCTCGGCGAAGACGGAGACGACGCTCGACGACAAGCTCTTTGGCGCGCTCGAGGCGCCGGTGGCCACGCTCATCACGGTGGCCGGCGCGGTGATGGCGCTGAAGGTGCTCAAGCTCTCCGATACCGGGGATCGCACGCTCGTCTACGCGAGCACCGTGGCCTTCTCGCTGGCGATCTTCTGGCTCCTGCTGCGAGCCTTCAACGCGTTGCTTGACCACGCGCAGGAGGTCGCGGTGAAGAAGCAGCTGGGGATCGCGGCGTTCATGCCGTGGATCAAGAAGTCGCTGGTGGTGGTGTTCGTGATCTTCGGCGTCTTGATGATCGCGCAGAGCCTCGGCGCCGATGTGAAGGCGTTCCTCGCCGGTCTCGGCATCGGCGGCCTTGCCTTCGCCCTCGCGGCGCAGGACACGATCGCGAACATCTTCGGCTCGGTCGTCGTCGCGATCGACCAGCCCTTCAAGCTCGGCGAGGTGGTGAAGATCGGCGCCGAGATCGGCACGGTCGAGGACATCGGTCTGCGCTCGACGAAGATCCGCAAACTCGATCGCAGCCTGATGGTGATTCCGAACAAGAGCGTGGCCGGCGAGAACATCACCAACCTCTCGCGCTTCAACGGCCGGCGCGTCGAGCAAGTGCTCGGCGTGACCTACAGCACCAAGGCCGAGCAGATGGAGGGGCTGGTCGAGGAGATCCGCACGATGCTCATGAGCGAGCCGGAGATCGATCCGACCTCGGTGATCGTCTATTTCCGCGATTTCAGCGCCTCGTCGATGGATCTCTGGCTGGTTTACGTGGTGAAGGATCCCGATTTCCACAAGCACATGGCGCTGCGCCAGCGGCTCAATCTCGCCTACATGCGGGCGATCGAGGCTCGCGGGCTCGCGTTCGCCTTCCCGACGCAGTCGATCCATTTCGACGGCGAGGTGGCCAAGCAGTTGGCGACCAAGTGGGCGCAGGCCTGAGGCGCGGGATCGGCGTCATGGCGACCTTCACCGCAACCGTGAGCTGGCAGCGCGGCGCCGCCGCGTTCCTCGACAACCGCTACAGCCGCAAACACGAGTGGGCGTTCGACGGCGGGGTGTGCGTGGCGGCCTCGGCTTCGCCGGATGTGGTGCCGTTGCCGTACTCGGTGGCGGAGGCGGTGGACCCCGAGGAGGCGTTCGTGGCGAGCCTCTCGAGCTGCCACATGCTGTGGTTCCTCTCGCTCGCGGCGAAACGGGGTTACCGCGTCGATTCCTACGTGGACGCCGCGGTGGGCGAGTTGAAGCCGGACGCCGCCGGGCGGTTGGCGGTGACGCGGGTGACGCTGCGGCCGAAGACGACGTTCTCCGGAGAGCGGATACCGAACGCCGCGGAGCTCGCGGCGGTGCACCACGCGGCTCACGAGTCGTGTTTCATCGCGAACTCGGTGAAGACGCAGGTGGTGTGCGAATTGTGAGCGCGCCGGGGCGGCCGAGCTGCGCAACGGTGATGCCGAGGCGGGCGTTGCGCGGGGTGGGCGCCGGGCGTTCTCTTTCCGCCATGGACTCGTTCTTCTTGCGGCGGCTGGTCGGTCTCGTGTTGGGCGGCGCGCTGGCGCTGCTGGGCGGCGGGCTTTCGGCGCAGACTGCGGCGGTGCCCGAACGGTCGATCTTCGGCCGGCTGGCGCCGGAGGCGCGGGCGGCGTACGAGGTCGGCGCGATCCGGTTGTGGGCGGGGGATGCGCCTGGCGCCCGCGGGACGGCGGCGAAGGACATCCCGTTGTTGTATCCGGTGGGCCGTGCCGATGGCGGCGCCCGGCCTGCGCGGCCGGCGATGATCGTGCTGGCCGGCGGCAGCTACCAGTTCCACTCGGCGGCGGAGGCGTTTCCGATTGCGGAGCAGTCCCGCGATGCGGGGATGGCGGCCTTCGTCCTGCAATATCGGCTGCTGCCCGACTACGATCCGATGGTGGCGGCGCTGGCCGATGTGCAGCGCGCGGTGCGCGTGCTGCGGGCGCGGGCGGCGGAGCTCGGCATCGATCCGGAGCGGATCGCGGTGCTGGGCTTCTCGGCCGGCGCGCACCTGGCGGCGCATCTCTCGGTGCGTGGCGACGACGGGAAGGCCGACGCGCAGGATCCGGTCGAGCGGCAGAGCTGCCGGATGCGGACGGAGATTCTTTTCTACCCGCCGATCGTGGCGCGCGAAGTCCCGCGCCAGCGGCCGGAGCGGGCGCTAGGCTGGCTGATCGCGCAGCCCGGACTGCACCGCCTGGTCGATGCGCGCACGGCGCCGACGTTCATGATCACCGGATACGACGACGACCAGGTGCCGTACGACAACTGCCTGGTGCACGCGGCGCGGTTGCACGAGGCCGGCGTGCGTTTCGAGCTGCACTTGCTCGGGGCCGGCGGCCACGGCGGGCAGGTGCGCGAGGCACGGCGCGCGGAGTGGACGCCGCTGGTGCTGCACTGGCTGGCGGACGTGGGGATGACCGCGCGTCCGTGAAAAGCGAAAGGCCGGCGCTGGAGGGCGCCGGCCTGTTCGGAAGCGGTGCGGGGATGTCGGGCGTGAAGCCCGACCCACCGGCGGAAGCGGAGCGTACTCAGACCTTCGGGCCGCCCTGGGCGAGCTTGCGCGCGCGGAGGCGTAGGCCGTTGAGGCGGATGAAGCCGGTGGCGTCGCTCTGGTTGTACCAGCTCTTCACGCCCTCCATCGAGGCGACGTGCGGGTCGTAGAGGGACTTCGGCGACTTGCGGCCGCAGGTGATGATGTTGCCCTTGTAGAGCTTGAGGCGGACGGTGCCGGTGACG
>JAEXPQ010000216.1 GCA_023446735.1 Verrucomicrobiota bacterium | reverse complement strand
CCGCCACCCGGTGGCGGGTTGTCAGCACGATGAGATCCCTTCATCGTCCGTTCCACATGACGGCGCCCACCGCCTGGCTCACCCTGCCGAATGTCATCAGCCTCGCCCGGCTGCTGTCGGCCCCGGTTGCGCTCTGGGTCGCCCTCGAAGGCCACGGCCTCGCCTACAAATGGCTGTTCGCCGCCGCGGTCGCCTCCGATTGCCTCGACGGCCTGCTCGCCCGCCTGTTGCGCGCGCAGACGGTGCTCGGCGCCCGCCTCGACGCCGCCGCCGACGGCACCACCTACCTGGTGCTCTTCTTCGCGGTGCAACACCTTTGGCCCGCGTTCGTTGCGGCCCATGCGCCGCTCCTGGCGGCGGCCCTCGGCCTCTACGCGATCAACCACCTCTGGTCGCTACTGCGTTTCCGGCGCCTGCCCGCCTACCACACCTGGGCCGGCAAGACCTCCGCCGTGCTGATGGCCGCCGGGATGCTGCTGTGGTTCGTGACCGGCGTCGGGGCGCTGTTCACCGCCGCCCTCGTCGTCTCGATCGCGTCGGTGCTCGAACAACTGGCGATCACCGCGGTGCTGAAGCATTGGCACAGCGATTTGCCGACGGTGTTTCACGCGCTCCGCCTCCGCCCTGCGGCGCCAGCGGTCGCCTCAAGTCCGCCGCCCGCGGGCCGATAAGCGGCTGCGTGGATTCCGTTTCGCTCCTCAGGACCGTGTTCAGTGCGACTCAGGGCGCTGCCGCCAACCAGCGGCAAACCGCCGTCGCCGTGAACGCCGTGCGCGCCGAACAGGCCGCGGTCGCCACCCTGCTCGAAGCGATCCAGCAATCCGCCTCGTACGGCTCGGGCGGACAATCGCTCACCGGTGGCGGAGTCGGCACGCGTTTCGCCGCCATCGCGTAGGCGCAGCCCGCGGCCGACCGTTCCTCGTAGGCCAACAAGCTTGCTCGCGCCTCCGGGAACACGGGCCCTCTCGGCGGCCCACGGAAGACCAACCGCACCGCGACCCGGAGTGCGGCAACGGCCGCTTCCGATCACTCCTCCGCCTCGGCCTCCTGCACGAGGAGCGTGAACTCGCCGCCGGTGCCGCGGCTGTCGACCGCGATGTGGTAGGTCCCGGCCGGCAGCTCGCGCACGATCATCGCGTCGGCCGCGGCCAGGCAGCCCGCGGCGCTCGCCTCGGCGCCAAGCAGGTGCACCCGCACGAGCCCCGCCCCCTTGTCCAGGGTCAGGATACGGAGGTTGAGCGTCCGGTTGAGCACCAGCCGGTAGACCTGCTCCGGGCCGGGGACCGCCACGGCCGAACCGGCGTAGCCGTCGAGCACCGCCGAAGGCGCCCCCGCCGTGCTGCGCATGTCGGCGTACGGCAGGTCGGGGATGCGGAACGGCTCCGCTGGCGTGCCGAGCCCCGGCAGCCGCGCCACGACACCGTCGGGCGCGGCCGCGTTGTCGACCAGCAGCGCCTTCACGCGCGCCAGCGCGTCGAGCGTGACGAGGTTGCGCAGGTTCCGGCCGTAGTGCAGCGAGGCGGCGTCGAGCCACGAGGCGGTGTTGTAGTTCTCCACGGCGAGGTGCACGCCGTCGTCGTAGAGGCCGTAGTCGAGGCCGGGGCCGATCGCGCGCTGCGCGCGGTTGAAGTCGATCAACGGGATCCGGCGGTGCTGGGCGATCGCGCGCGCCATGCCGGTGAAATAGTCGAGCCGGCTGAAGCTGCCGATGTGCACCGGCATCGTCGTGAGGAGCGGGATCACGCCGCGGGCGATGCACTCGTCGACGATCCGCAGCAGCCCCACCTGGTAGTTGGTGAGCTGATAGACGTGGTTGTACGGGCCGCCGCCCCACCAGGTGATGTCGTTCGAACCGTACATGATCACGGCGTACCGCGGTTGCGCGACGGCGTACTCCCGCTCCAGCGGCGACGGGCTCCCGCCCGTGGCCCACCCCGCCGGCGCGCCCACCTGCGTGGCGAGGCTGCTGCGCTCGAGGCAGCTCACCGTGCCGCCTGCGGGCACCTTGCCGCCGCGGAAGAAGACGACCAGCGGCTTCAGGTCGGGCCGCGCGGCGAACTGGCAGTTGGTTTCCCATGACGGCCCGTCGCCGTCGAGGTGGCCGATGCCGAAGTCGCCGAGCAGCCCGTCGCCTGCGCTGATCGAGTCGCCGATCTTCATGAACACATCGCCGCGCAAGGCCGGGTTCGTCGCGGCGATCGCGCGCAGGTGCGCCGCGATCTCGTCGTTGAGGGGCGACTGGATGCGGTCCGCGGTGTACAGCACGGTCCCGCCCGCCGCCGGGGCCACGGCAAGCAGCGCCGGACGGGAGACCACGCTGCCGGCGGCGTTGGTGACCACCACGGTGAACCGCGCGCCGTCGTCGGCGGCGGTCGCGACCGGCCGGGTGTAGGTGGGTCCGGTGGCGCCGGGGATCGGCTCGCCGTTGCGGCGCCATTGCCAACCGTCGGCGGCGGCCCCGTGGGCGGTCGCCACGAACGTCGCCGGCTCGCCCGCCGCGACCGCGAGATCCTGCGGCTGCGCGGTGATGACCGGCGCCGCGCCGGCGGCGGCGTCGAGCGAAACGGCCAGCCGCACGAACCCGCGGGCGCCGGCCGTGGCGAGCGGCAGCTCCCAGGTCTCGAGCACACCGTCGTCGGCCGTCTTCTCGCCGGACCTCTGTTCCCATGTTCCGGATGCAATGTCGTCCGTGCGCTCCGCGCCCACGAGGAGCCCCGCGGCCGCCTTCGCACGCCGCCAACGGAAGCTCCAGCCGGCTCCGGCTTCGACCAGCTGCGGCCGCTGCGCCGCCGGCGTCGCGACGAGCGGATCGAGGCCGCAGGCGTACTTCACCAGGTTCGGAACCCCGTCGCCCGCCGGGTTGTCGAGCGGGCCGCGGGCCTCGGCCCCCGGAATCGCCGCCGCCCACCAAGGAAACCCCCGCCGCCGCCCCCGGTCGGCCCTGAGCGCGCCCCG
>JAEXPQ010000160.1 GCA_023446735.1 Verrucomicrobiota bacterium | reverse complement strand
GGATCGGCTTCAACGTCTTCGTACTGGGGATGCTGGGGCTCGACCTCGGCGTCTTCCACCGCAAGGCGCACATCGTCTCCTTGAAAGAGTCGATGGCGTGGACCTTCGTCTGGGTGGCCCTCGCGCTCAGCTTCAACGCCGGCGTCTGGTACTTCGCCGGGCAGACCAAGGCGCTGGAGTTCTTCACCGGCTACCTCATCGAGAAGTCGCTGAGTGTGGACAACGTCTTCGTCTTCGCGCTGCTGTTCTCCTACTTCGCGGTGCCTCCGCTCTACCAGCACAAGGTCCTGTTCTGGGGCATCCTCGGTGCGCTCGTCATGCGGGCAATCATGATCGTGGCGGGGGCGGCGCTCATCACGAAGTTCGCGTGGATCATCTACGTGTTCGGCGGCTTCCTGATCCTCACCGGCATCAAGATGATCGTGAAACGCGAGGAGGAGATCCATCCCGAGCGCAATCCGGTGGTGAAATGGTTCAAGCGGCTAATGCCGGTCACGGCGGATTATCGCGGGGACAAGTTCTTCGTGCGCGAGAACGGCATCCGCATGGCGACCCCGCTGTTCGTGGTGCTGTTGCTGGTGGAGATCTCCGACCTCATCTTCGCCGTCGACTCGATCCCGGCGATCTTCGCGGTCACCACCGACCCGTTCATCGTCTACACCTCCAACGTCTTCGCCATCCTCGGCCTGCGCTCGCTCTACTTCGCTCTCGCCGGAGTGATGGACAAGTTCCACTACCTCAAGGTCGGCTTGGGCGTGGTGCTGACCTTCGTGGGCGTGAAGATGATCCTCGCCCACACCGCCTGGAAGATCGATACGCTCGTGTCGCTCGGAGTGATCGTGGTGATCCTGACCACAAGCGTGGTCTGTTCGCTGCTCGTGCCGAAGAAGCCCAAGCTGGTCGCCGCCCACCCCGGTCCCGATGTGCTGCACGAGCCGTCCGCGAACCCGTGAAGCCTCCGGGCGTGCGACGCGCCGGGGCCGCCCTCCGGCTCCGGCACCCGCACGCCCAACGTCAGCCGCACTGTGAACACTGTGATCCACCAACTCGTCGCCTCGAAGGCGTTCCACCATCTCATCGTCGCAGTCATCGTGGCGGCGGGAATCGTTGCCGGCCTGGAAACCAGCCCCGCGGTGATGGCAAGCCACGGACCCCTGCTGCTCGGTCTGGACAAGCTGATCCTCGGGGTGTTCATCGTCGAAGCGGGACTCAAGATGGCAGCGCATGGCCGCCGGCCCTGGCGCTATTTCGCGGACGGCTGGAACGTCTTCGACTTCACGATCCTCGCGCTGTGCCTGCTTCCGGTGGGCGGGCCGTTCGCCGCAGTGCTGCGGTTGGCGCGGGTGCTGCGCCTGCTCCGGCTCGTCAGCGCCCTGCCCAAGCTGCAGTTGCTCGTGGGCGCGCTGCTCAAAAGCCTGTCGGCGATGGGCTACGTGAGCCTGCTGCTCGCGCTGCTGTTCTACATCTACGCCGTCGCGGGGGTGCAGTTGTTCGGCCCCACCGATCCCGCCCACTTCGGCTCGCTCGGCCCGGCGCTGCTCACGCTGTTCCGCATCGTGACGCTCGACAACTGGGGCGACCTCTACTTCGCCCAGACAGCGCATGTGCCGGCCGTGAAAGTCGCGCTCTACTTCGGAACCTTCATCGTGTTCGGCACGATGATCATCCTGAATCTCTTCATCGGCATCATCATGAACAGCATGGCGGAGATGCACGCGGAGATCGCCGAACGCGACCGCGCGCAGCAGGCCGGTGCAACCGGCGCCACGACCGTGGAGGATGAACTCGAGTCCCTGGAGCGGGAGATGAAAGCGCTGCAGCTGCGCCTCGCCGGCCTGCGCCGCACATGGCGATCCGAGCCGCATCGCCCCCGTTCTCCCTGAAGTCGCGAAAGACCAGGCGCGGTAAACAGGTCGCGCCCGCCGAGAGCTGCGCCGTTTGCTCTCCGCCACCTACGGCGCCGAGCACACGACCAAGTGGTGGTCCTACTGGCGCGTGTTCTTCCTCTCCTGCGCCGAGCTCGGGGCCTACCGTGCCAGCGAGGAGTGACCCGTGAGCCGCTACCTCATGGAGAGACCCGCTCGCTCCGAACACAGATGATCACGATCGCAACCTCGCCCCGTGCGCGGCTCGGCCGCGCGTGGCGCCTTTCAAGTTGGGGCCGGCGGGACGTCATGGTCCAACACCTGGCGCACCTTCCGGGCAAAATCCGCGACCGAGAAGGGCTTCTGCAGAAACTGCATCCCCACGTCCAGCAGGCCGTGGTGACCGATCACGTCGGCCGTGTAGCCGGAGATGTACAGACAGCGCAGGCCCGGCTTGAGGGCGGCCACCTTGGCCCGCAGCTCCCGGCCGTTCACGCCGGGCATCACGACGTCGGTGACCAGGAGATGAATGGGCCATGGAAAATCGGCTACAGCCCGCAACGCATCTTCCGGGAGGCGGGCCGCGAGCACCGTGTAGCCGTGTTCCTGCAGGATCCGCCGCCCCAGATTCAGAATCTGTTCCTCGTCCTCCACGAGCAGCACCGTCTCGGTACCGCGGCACGGACCGGCTTCGGCGACGACCGCGACCACAGTGCCGCCGGCCGAACTGCGCGGCAGCCAGATCGTGAACGCAGTCCCCTTCCCCGGCTCGCTCTCTACGGCGATGTGCCCGCGGTTCTGTTTCACGATGCCGTAGACCGTGGCCAGCCCCAGGCCGGTGCCCTGCCCGAGCGCCTTGGTCGTGAAGAACGGCTCGAAGAGATGAGTCCGCGTATTTTGGTCTATACCACATCCGTTGTCGCGAACCGTGAGCGTCACGTAGTCGCCTGGTTCCGCGCCGAGGGAGAGCTGCGCGTCTCCGCTCACCCCGGGTCGATTGGCCGTCTCGATGACGATCCGGCCGTTGCCCCCGATGGCGTCGCGAGCGTTGACGGTGAGGTTGGCGAGTAGCTGGTCGATCTGTGCCGGGTCGATCAGGACCGGCCACAGCGTCGGGTGCGGGGACCAGACCAGCTGGATGTTCTCGCCGATGAGGCGCTGCAACATCTTGAGCATGCTGGCCACGGTCTCGTTGAGATCGAGCACCTGGGGAATCACGGTCTGCTTGCGGGCAAATGCGAGCAATTGGTGGGTCAGGTCGGCGGAACGCCGAGCGGCCTTCATGATTTCCTGGAGATCCTCCACCAGCTCCGGCGCTTCTGCCGCCTGTTCCATCGCGAGGCCGGTGTACCCGAGAATCGCTTGCAGCATGTTGTTGAAGTCGTGGGCCACCCCGCCCGCCAAGCGTCCGATGGACTCCATCTTCTGCGCCTGGGTCAGCTGCTCCTGCAGCCGTTCCCGCTCCGCCTGGGCCCGTCGACGCTCGGTGATGTCTTCATACACGCCCAGCACGCCATACACCGCGCCGGTTTCGTCCGTCAGCGGCACCTTGGTGGTGTCGATCCACAGACGCGCCCCGTCGGCTTGCTGCAGCTGCTCGACGATGTGGAACTTGGGGTTTCCCTGCTCGATGACGGATCGGTCGTCGGCGCGATACGCCTCCGCCTCGCCACGCGGCCAAGGCAGATCGAAATCGGTCTTGCCGACAATGGCCTCGGGGTGGTCGAGGCCGACCGCCCGGGCGAATACCTGGTTGCAGCCCAGATACACGCTCGCACGGTCCTTCCAGAACACCGCCTGCGGGATCGAGTCGAGGGTGCGGGCGAGCATGTTCCGGCTACGCCGCAGCTCCTCCTCCACCGCCCGCCGCTCCGCGATCTCCGTCGTCAGCTGGCGGGTCCGGTCCAGTACCCGTTGTTCCAGCAGCGCCTGATGTTCCTCGTTGAGCCGGCGCTGGCGTCGCTCCTCAAGAATGACCGCCACCATGAAGACGAAGTTGTTGAGATACGACCTGTAGGGTGCGAATGCCGCCTCGTCGGAAACACGGACCAGCAGATCGCCCCAGTACGCAGAGCCCACCTGCAGCGGAAACCGCTGCGACGCGGCCTCCGCGGCCTCCCCGCCCGCGGGGTCATGGCTCGTCCCGGCCACCCCCGGCAGATCCGCTAGCCCGCGGCAGACGAAACTGAAAATCGACCGTTCGTCGGGCAGGTTGCAGAGCACGCTCTGCATGAGCAGCAGTTGCCCGAGTGCCGGGGCACTCAACGTCGCTGTATCTTTTTTCTCCATTCGCCGGGGCCGAAGCGACATCACCGGCTGAGGAACTCCTCCGGCGGGATAAAGAACGGATTCCGCACCACCGCGCCCCGGATCACCATCAGCGGGTGGACCTTCAGGACCTCCATGATCATGGCCCCGTCGAACGAACGCGCATCGTACTGGCAGACGCAGGTGACGGGGTGTTCGCGCTGCAAGAGACTGACCTTCGACTCGTACTCCAACAGCCGCGATCCGCCGGGCACGTGCTGCACTTCGGCCGTCATTTCCCCGATCACCCGGGCCGCGGGAAAACCACGGCTGACGGAGTCCTCGTGGTACTTGGTCAGCACCTCGAGCATCCGTTCGGGATCGAACCGGTCATTCTTGAAGTAGACCTCCCGGGTCGGCGCCAACGTGAGGGCTCCGGAGGCGCAGCGTTCGTCGTAGGACAGACCGTGCTCGGCGAGGTGCTCGGCGACGCCGGAAACCGTCGCCTTGTCCGAGAAACAACTGGTGCGCTCGCCGGCCTCGAGACCGCTCTGCAGATACGCCAGCAGAGCCTCTTGGCGCTCGTCGTCGTCGGAAAAGATCTGGCAGATATGCACTCCTGCGGGGAAGCGCTCCGCCGTGAAACCGAGTGAAACCATGGGGGCGGGATGATTCATGGGCGTGATTCCGGGGAGGGGTTAAGTTGGCTTCGCGGGGGCTCCTCGGCGAAACCGGCCGAAGCAGGCGGAAAAATACACGGCCGAAGCCATTCTGCCACTCCGGGGTGCCCGTCGCTGGCCAGGAAAACGGCCAAAGCGCCCGCCAACGCGCGCCCACCCGGAGAGGTTTCGTCGGTTCGCCTTCCCCCACCCGCCCCCCCTCGAAGGCGGCCCTGACTCCACAGTTGGAAAAGCGAATCCCACAATCCGGAGAGAAACCCGCTTGCACTGTGCGCGATTTGAGCGAGCCTGCCGCCGTCCGATCCGCAGTTCAGTTGTCCGGTTTGTCAGATCAGGTCTGAAGACTGAGTAGCGCCCGCGCCCGCAAGACGGCCGGGTTTTTGAGCAAGAGTACTTCGTCAGAGGTCGTTGCCAGAAGACTGAATCGATCAGGTATCCGCATCGCGGTGTCCGCGTCCGTGCCTCGCAACTGCATCCGCAGCGCGCGCCCTTCTCCCGCGCACCGAGGCTCGAGCGCCGACGCCAAAGTCAGGCCCCGGGAGCACGTGACTCGCTTCGCTCGCGAAGCGCGGCACGGCCCACCGGGGGAAACCATGAGTGCAGGTCAACCAGTTAGGAATTCTCCTCCTGTGAAAATCTCCAAGCTTCTCGACTCCCACCGCGCCATTCTCCAACAAGCCCGGCTGGCCAATCTGGCCCAGGCTTTCCTCACGCTGCGGCGTCTCGCCGAGCGCGTGCGCCGCGGCCGCCTCGGCGGCCCCGTGCACCTGCGCCAGCCCGACGCCGCCGAGGAACGCTTCTGGGCTTCGCTCACCGCGCTGGAGGGCAGCCAGTCGGTACTCGAGGAGCATTTCAGCGACGAGGAACTCATGGAATTCGCCGATGCCGTGGCCTACGTCCGCGAAACCAACGCGCTCGATGTCACCTTCCGCCTCGAGCACCTGGACGCGCTGTTCGTGCAGCCGCTCGAAACGGAGCTGCGCCGCGCCGGGGTCGAGTTCGACCTCGAAACTGACACCGCCGCCCGCGCCCCGCAGCCGGACGGCGCCGCGATGCCGTCCCCCCTCGCCGATCGCCCCCGCGGCGAAACGCCACGGCAACGCTGACCAGGTCCCGGCGCTTGCGGGCCGCACGGGCGATCGCAAGCGCTCGGGCTGTCCGCGCCCTCCGTGAATCAGAACCGACCGACCACGCTGAACCCGAAGTAGACCGGGCTCTC
>JAEXPQ010000158.1 GCA_023446735.1 Verrucomicrobiota bacterium | reverse complement strand
CACCGTAGAGGAGGAACTTCTCGGTGAGCGTGGTCTTGCCGGCGTCGGGGTGCGAGATGATCGCAAAGGTGCGGCGGCGCGCGGCTTCTCGGGCGATGTCGTTCATGGAGGAGCGGTGAGGCAACCGGGCCGGGGCGTGCGGGGCAAGAAAATGGATGGGACTCGCGCGGAGGAGTGGCACGGGCGTCCCGCCCATGCCACGCGGAAACACCGTGAACGCGGGTCGGCCTCGCTCCGCGGCCTGAAGGCAGCGCCACGGCGGGGGACTGCGCCACACGGCGAAAATCCGGCTCGCGCGCGGCAGGGCGGAGCGGGCAAGGTGGCGGGGTGACTCCGCTCCGCATCGCCACCCGCAAGAGCCCGCTCGCGCTCGCGCAGACGCAGCTCGTGATCGACCACCTCGCGGCGCGGATGCCGGGGGTGGCGTTCGAGGCGCTGAAGGTCGTGACGACCGGCGACCGCAAGCTGGAGTGGTCCCTCGAGAAGCAGGGCGGCAAGGGCCTGTTCACCGCCGAGATCGAGGAGGCGCTGCGACGCGGCGATGCGACGCTCGCGATGCATAGCACGAAAGATCTCCCGGGGGAGACCGCCGAGGGCGATCTCGTCGTGGCCGGCTACCTGCCCCGCGAGGATCCGCGCGACGTGCTGGTGCTGCGCGACGGCGTGACGGTGCCCGCGATGCTCGCCACCAGCAGTCCGCGGCGGCGCGGGCAGGTCGCGACGCTTTTTCCCGGTCTGAAATTCACCGAGATCCGCGGCAACGTGGATACGCGGTTGACCAAGGTCGCCCGGGGCGATGCCGATGCGACGATCCTGGCGCAGGCGGGGCTGAACCGGCTCGGCATCCGGGAGTGGCCGGGCGTGGTGTTCCGTCCGCTCGGGCTCGACGAGATGGTGCCGGCGGTCGGGCAGGGTGCGGTCGCCATACAGTGCCGGCGCGAGGACGCGCCGCGGTTCGCGCCGTTGCTCGACGGTCCGACGCGACTCCAGGTGGATTTCGAGCGCGCGTTTCAGGCTCTGACCGGCGCTGGTTGCCAGATCGCGTTCGCCGCGCACGCCTCGGCCGACGGCGCGGTACGCCTCTACCACGAGCGCTGCGGACGCCGCACGGTGCGGCAGGACGGCAGCGCGCCCGTTGACTTCGCCGCGCGGGTGCTCAAGGAGCTTGGCCTTCCATGAGCGAAACCGAAGCCATTTCCGTCGCGCGTCCGTTGCAGGGGCGCCGCATCGTCATCACCCGCGCCCGCGAGCAGGCCGGCGAACTGCGCGCCAAGCTGGCCGCGCTCGGCGCGACGGTGCTGGAGTTGCCGTTGATCGAGATCGTGGCGGACGTCGACGCCGCGGTGGGTGACGAGATCTTCGGCGAGATCGCGAGTTACCAGTGGATGGTGTTCACGAGCCCGAACGGGGTGCGTTTCTTTTTCGCGGAGTTCTTCCGCCGGTTTCGCGACATCCGGGCGCTTGGCGGGGCGCGGCTCGCGGCTGTGGGGCCCGGCACGGCGAAGGAGTTGAACGTGTTCCATCTCGACGTCGATGTGATGCCGAAGGAGCACGTGGGCGAGGCGCTGGTGGATGCGGTGTGCGAGTTCGAGTCGATCGAGAACCTGAAGGTGCTCGTGGTGACCGGCGACCGGAACCGCGACGTGGTCGTGAACGGCCTGAGCGAGCGTCAGGCGATCGTCGATCAGCTGCCGGTCTATGCCACGGAGACGGTGGAGGCCGGGGCGAGCGACGCCGCGGCGGACTTCCGTCAGCACGGCGCGGATGCGATCCTCTTCGCGAGCGGCTCGGCGGTGGAGTCGTTCGTGCAACAGGCCTCGACGCTTGCTCCGCGGCCCGGGGCCAAGCGCCCGTTGGCGGGCAGCCTGGGGCCGGTGACCAGCGACGTGATGCGCCGCGTGGGGCTGCCGGTGGATTTCGAGGCGCGCGAGGCGACGATGGACGGCATGGTCGCCGCGGTGGTGAAGCAGCTCGGGGCGTGAGCCGGGCGGCCGAGGCTACCGGGCGGCGGCGGTGTGCAACGCTTCCGCGCCGGTGTAGCGGGCGGACTGCTCGTCGGCGTGGTACGACGAGCGGACGAGTGGGCCGGATTCGACGACGCCGAAACCGATCGAGAGGCCGTACTGTTTCCACTCGGCGAATTCATCGGGCGTGACCCAACGGTCGACGGGGAGGTGTTGCGGGGTCGGCTGGAGGTACTGGCCGATCGTGAGCACGTCGATGCCGGCGGCACGCATGTCGCGCATCGTTTGGGCGATCTCCTCCCGGAGTTCGCCGACGCCGAGCATGAGGCCGCTCTTGGTGGTGAACCCGCGGCTCTTGGCGTGGCGGAGGATGGAGAGACTGCGGTCGTAGCGGGCCTGCACGCGGACGGGCTTCTGGAGGCGTTCCACGGTCTCCACATTGTGGTTTAAGATGTCGGGCTTGGCCTCGAGGATGAGGTCGAGGTGCTCGGTGCGGCCCTTGAGGTCGGGGATGAGCACTTCGACGGCGCAGGCGGGATTGGCGTACTTCACGGCGCGGATCGTGGCGGCCCAAGCGGCGGCGCCGCCATCGGGCAGGTCGTCGCGGGCGACGGAGGTGATCACGCAATGGCGCAGCTTCATCGTGGCGACGGCCTCGGCGACGCGCGCTGGTTCGCCGAGGTCGGGGGCGGCGGGGCGGCCGGTCTGGATCGCGCAGAAGTTGCAGGAGCGAGTGCAGATGTTGCCGAGGATCATCACGGTGGCGGTGCCGCGCGACCAGCATTCGCCGATGTTGGGGCACTGCGCGCTCTGGCAGACGGTGTGCAGGCTGCTGCCCTCGACGAGCTTGCGGACGGCGCCGTACTCAGGGCCGGAGGGAAGTTTGGCGCGGAGCCAGTCGGGCTTTCGTGTGACCATCGGAACCGTGAAACTCGGGGAATCGTCCCGGGGCGCAATCCGGATGTTGGTGGAGCCGGACGGTATCAGGCGGAGCGGGCGCTTGGCGGTGGGCGATGAGAAAAACTGCCGGTGCCGAGGGGCGGCTCACGCGCGGAACGGTTTACGTTACCGGCGGGGCGGGGAAGAAACGCTCCAGGAGTTGCTGGAAGTCAGCGGCTCGCACCGGTTTGCTCAAGAAGGCGTCCATCCCGACCTCGAGGCAGCGGGCATCGTCGCCCTTCATGGAGTGCGCGGTGAGGGCGACGATGATCGTATGCGCTCCAGTCTGGCTCTCGGCGGCGCGGATGCGGCGAGTGGCCTCGATCCCGTCGAGTTCCGGCATCTGGATATCCATCAGGATGAGGTCGAAGGTACCGGTGCCGTGGCTGGAGCAAGCGGACAGACCATCGGCGACGACGGTTACGTGATGGCCCGCTTTCTCGAGCATGGTGCGGGCGACCTTCTGATTGATGGGGTTGTCCTCCGCGAGAAGAACATGGAGCGGGCGCACTGAGGTCGGTGCGGTGGCGGCTTCGGCCGTGGGAGGAGTGACAGGTGGTGGGGGAGGCGGCTGGTCCGCCTGAGGGACCAACGACAGCAGCCCCTCGAGGAGGCGACCCTGATCGATCGGCTTGCGCACGGTGGCGTGGATGCCCAGCTCGACGCGCAACGCGTGCCCCGGACTGTGATTGGGCGGAGCAAGCAGAAGTACCTTGGCGGCGGCGCAAATCGGGATCCGGCGGAGGGCGCGAAGAGTGTCGAAACCGCCAAGGCCCGGCATGATCGCATCCGCGATGATGATGGCGAAGGGCGGCAGGCCCCGGGCTTGGCGGTCTTGGGCCAGCGCGATGGCCTCGTCGCCGCCGGCGGCGAGCGCGGGGCGCATGGCCCAGCCGGAGGCGAGCCGCTCGAGGGTGCCGCGGCTGGTCGGGTTGTCGTCGAAGATGAGCACGGGCAGCCCGGCGAGCTCGCCGACCGCCGGCGGAGGGGCCGGTTCTGGTTCGGCCGCCGGAGGGAGGATGGCGGTGAAGGAGAAACGGCTGCCGCGGCCGACCTCGCTTTCCACCCAGATGCGTCCGCCCAGCAGCTCGGCGAGGCGGCGCGAAATGGCGAGCCCGAGACCGGTGCCGCCGTAGCGACGGGTCATCGAGTTGTCCGCCTGTTCGAACGATTCGAAGATCGCGCCGAGACGGTGCGCGGGGATGCCGATGCCGGTATCTGTCACCGAAAAAAGGATGCTGTGTGGGGCGGCGGCGGGCGGGGCGGGTTCGGCGCGGACGACGATCTCGCCGGATTCGGTGAACTTGGCGGCGTTGCCGAGCAGGTTGAGGAGCACCTGGCGCAGGCGGGTGCTGTCGCCCAGCACGAACGCGGGCAGGGTCGGATCGACGAGGTAGTTCAGCTCGATGTCGCGCTCGCCGGCCCTGAGGGCGACGGTGTCGAGGGCGCGGCCGATGCACTGGGCGAGGGGGAAGATGACGGGGTCGAGTTCCAGCTTTCCCGCCTCGATCTTGGAGAAGTCGAGGATGTCGTTGATGACGCCCAGCAACGCCTCGCCCGAGGCCTGCACAGTGCGGAGGTAGTCGCGCTGTTCGGCGTCGGTGGCGCGGGTGAGGGCGAGCTCCGTCATGCCGAGCACGCCGTTCATTGGTGTGCGGATCTCGTGGCTCATGTTGGCGACGAAATCGCTCTTGGCCTTGTTGGCGGCGAGGGCGGCGTCGCGGGCGGCGCGCAACTCCCGAGTGCGCTCCTCGACCTGGAGGCGCAACGACTCCTTCTGCCGCTGCAGTTGCCGAGTCCGCAGCCGGAAGACCAGGGCGAAGAGACCGAGGACGAGAAGGACGACGGCGACCCGGCACCACCACTGCTGGTAGAGATGCGGGGCGATGGTGATGGCGCAGGAGGCACCGACGGTGTTCCACGTGCCGTCGTTGTTCGCGGCGACGACGCGGAAACGGTAGTGCCCCGGCGGGAGTCCGCCGTAGTAGGCCTCCCGTTTGGTGCCGGCGTCGATCCAGTCGGGGTCGAAACCCTCCAGCCGGTATTTGAAGCGGTTGCGGGCGGAGTCGCAAAGGCTGAGGGCCGTGTAACGGATCAGGAGTTCGCCGCGGCCCGGAGGGACGGTGAGGTGCGGCGCGGCGCCGAGTCCGTGGCGGTCGGCGGTGACGGACTCGACGACGACGTTGGGCGGTGTGGTGTTGACCCGGATATTGGCGGTGTGGATGACCGCGATGCCGCGGGAAGTGGCGAACCAGAGGCCGTCGGGGCCCATGTCGGCGCTGGCGGAGGGGGTGAAGTTGTTGGGGGCGGGGCCACGCATGCCATCGGCCTCGTTGAACTGCTGGAACGGCAGCGCGAAGCGGGGGTTGTCCCAAGCCGACTGAATGTCGGAGAGGTGGATACGAAGGATCCCGTTGCGCAGGCTGAACCAGACATCGTCCCCGGTGACGAGCAGGCCGTAACCGAGACGTCCGCCGGGGGCGGGAAGGTCGATCTGTTGGTGCGAACCGTCCCGGAACCGTTCGAGGACGGGACCGTTGCGCAGCAGCCAGATGCTGCCATCGGCGTGCTCGTGGAAGACGTTCGGGTCCTGCGGCGGTTGGCCCGGGTCGAAGTCGTGACGGGTCCAGCGGCCGTCCGCGCAGACCGCGACGCCGGTGTCCCAGGCGAGCCAGACGCGGCCGCGGGAATCGCGGAACAGACAGCGGGTGATGAGGCCCGCGAAAGTGCCGTCGGCGACGAAAACGCCGTCCCGAAGCTCGTAGATGCCTTTCTTGCCCAGAGTGGCGGCCCAGATGACGCCCGGTGCGACCTCGACCAGTCCGCTGACGACGCCGACGACCTCCGGGTGGTGGGTGATCCCTCCGCCGGGGGCAAGGCAATCGACGCCGTTGCCGTAGAAGCCAACCCAGAGGTTGCCGGCGTAGTCGCGGCAGAGGGCCACGGGTGCGTTGTCGGCGAGCCCGGTCTTGGTGTTTTCGATCTGGATGCGGCCGTCATGGATGCGGACCAGGCCGCCGCCGCGCGTGCCGATCCACTTCACGCCGTCTGGCTCCCGCTCGATGAAGTGGATGGAGTTGGCGGGCAGGCCGTTGTTGGTCGTGAGGTTCACGACTTTGACATCGCGGAGGCGGATCAACCCGGTGTCGGTGCCGCACCAGAGGTTGCCCTCGCGGTCCTCGGTGATGGCGAGGATCTGGCTGAGCGGTTCGTTGCCGTTGATGAAGACCTGCTCGAGGTGGTTGTCGCGCAGGCGGATCAGGCCGCCCGGTGTGCCGATCCACAGATTGTCGTCGCGGTCGAAGTAGAGGCTTCGCACCACACCGATGGTGATCCCGTCGATCTCGGGCAGCCGTTCGGCGACTCCGTCGACAAGCCGGAAGAGTCCGGCGGCCGTGCCGACCCAGATCCGACCCTCGCGGTCTTGGGCGAGGGCGCGGAGGTTGCGGAGCTTCGCGGAGATCGTGGTGGTGGGGCCCGGCGAACCTCGGAGGAGGCACTGCAATGGATCGCTGGCGACGAGCACGTCGCCGTTGCGGGCCCGGAGCAGGGCCTGGTAGGTGAAACTGAAGGAGATGGCACGCGGGGTGTTCACCTCCACGAGCTGCTCGTGGGCCCAGCGGAAGATCCGATCCGCGGTGGCGATGAGGATCCCGTCGCCATCGGCGAGCAGTCCGGAGATCTCGGCGGTGTCGACCTCGTCGCCCAAAGCGGGGCGGGACCACTCGCCCTGCCGGCACCAGACGATGCCCTTGGTCGTTCCGACCCACAGCGTCTGCGCGGCGTCTTCGGCAACGACGGTGGCTTCCGCCGAGCCGATGCCGTTGGTGGTCGACGGGATGTTGGTGAAACTGACTCCGTCAAAGCGGCTGACGCCGGCGCGGGTGGTGATCCAGAGATAGCCGTCCGAGGTCTGGAAGACCGAGCGCACCGCGGTGTACGGCAGGCCGTGCGTCATGTTCCACTCGCTGAAGTGGTACTGGCTGGGCGTGCGCAACGGATCGAGCGCCCGGGCTGGTCCAGTGAGGAGGGCGCCAAGCAGCCCGGCGACAATGAGGCTCCGAATTCCCATGAATCAGATAGCTTCCATAGATCGGGAACTTCATCGGCACCACCGTGAGCGAACTGTACTGGAAAACGGGGAGCGGCCGACGCCCGCGGACGGCGCGGCAACGAACCGTTCGGCGGCGCGGCGAGCGGGCGAGCTTGCGGGGCACGAGCAACGAGAACCGCTGGAGGATCGGGCGGGCGCGCCGGCGAAGGCTTCGCGGCTCGGGGACGGTTCGGGCTAGGTGTCCCGGCCGGCGAGGAACTCAGGCCAGCGTCCCCAGAACTCGGAGGCGAGATCGGCGCGGACCCGGTCGAGCGAGGGGCAGCGCGGGCCGAGCTCGGCGGCGAGCGAGGTGACGGTGCCGTCCACGATGCCGCAGGGGACGATGCCGCCGAAGTGCGCGAGATTGGTGGTGACGTTGAGGGCGAAGCCGTGGTGGGCGACCCAGCGTTTCACGGCGACGCCGATGGCGGCGATTTTGCGTGTGCCGAGCCAGATGCCGGTCTTGCCTTCGCGGCGTGTCGCCGCAAGGCCGTGGCGCGCGACCGTGTCGATCAGGACCTGTTCGAGGAAGCGCAGGTAGGCGTGGAGGTCGCGGCGCGGTTCGAGGCTCACGATCGGGTAGCCGACGATCTGGCCGGGGCCATGGTAGGTGATGTCGCCGCCGCGGTTGGTGGGGACGACCTCGATGCCTTGCGCGGCGAGCTGGGGCGGAGTCCAGACGAGGTGTTGGGCGGCGCCGCTGCGCATGCCGAGTGTGAAGACCGGTTCGTGCTCGGTGAAGACGAGGGTGTCGGGTGCGCTGCCGGCAAGCCGGGCGGCAAGGAGCTCGTCCTGGCGCTGCCAGGCGTCGCGGTAGCGGGTGCGTCCCCAGTCGACGGTTGCACCGGGAAGATCAGGTTGCGGTCGGGCCACGCGAGCATTCCGCGGCGGAGACGGGGCGGGCGCAACGCGGATTTCCCCGGGCCCGCCCGCGGCGCGGCGGGCGGGGACGGTCAGTCCTCGGCGGCGAGGGCGGCCTGCCACAGGTCGAGCTTCGCCGGCAGCAGAAGTCGCTGGAGGTAGCCGCTGTCGAGCCGGGCCTCGCAGAGGAGGTCGGCATGTTCGCTGTGGACGAGGGCGTTCGCGATGTGGACCAGCGCCAGGGGCGAGAGCGCCGCCTCGTGGGTGCGGTGCGGCGTGTGGTGCAGGGCGACCGATTCGACCACGACCGTGGGCAGGCCCCAGAGCGAGAGCAGGAGCGCGCCGGCGGTGCCATGGTGGTGGCCGAACAGGCGCTCCTCCTCCTGCCAGAGCGGACGGGCGCCGCGATCGGGCCGGCGGCGGAGCTCCGCGTAGGCGTCGCCGTGGGCGACGGCCATGACGAGCTTGCCGACGTCGTGCAGCAGGGCGGCGGTGAAGGCGGCGCGATTGACGTTCACGCTGGCGCGTACGTGCCAGGCGATGCGCCGGACCATCACGGCGCTGGCGACACAGTGGTTCCACAATTCGGCCACGGCCAGGTCCTTGGTGGAGCTGGCCGGCAGGGCTTCGAACAGGTGGGCGGAGGTGACGATGCCGCGGACGGTGTCGAGGCCGAGCATGGAGACCGCCTCGCCGATCGAGGTTACGGTGCCGCGGGCGCCGAAATAGGCGGAGTTGGCGATCTGGAGCAGTTTCGCCGCGATGGCGGGGTTCTTCTCCACCGCTTCCTCGAGGTGGCCGATGTCGATCTCGTCGTCGGCGAGCAGGCCGAGGAGTTCGCGGCGCATGGCGGGGGCTTCGGGCAGCGCCAGGATGCCGGCGACGGCGGCACCGAGCGCGGGATCGCGCTGGCGGCGCGCCGTGGCGATCGAATCGGTCAGGACCTCGTGGATGGTGCCGGCATCGCAAGGACGCGGGAGCAGGCAATGGGCGAGGTGCGCGGCGTGGGCGAAGACCGTGTCGCCCGGGTCGTCGGCGATCACCAGGCGGATGATGCACGGGAAACGCGCGGCGATGGCGGAAAGCAGGTTGGCGGCGTCGCCGGCGGAGCCGAGGTCGACGGCCACGGCGTCGAAGTTCTCCGCTTCGAGCAGGGCGAGTGCCGCGCCGGCGTCGGTGCGGTGGGCGGTCTCGATGTGTTCGTCGAGCAGGAAGAGGTCGCGAGCGAGCCCGCTCACGGTTTCGGAGGCGGCTGCCACGAGCAGAAGGCGTAGATGGCCGACGACTACATTCATGATGGGTGGAGGCGAATGCTGGAGCGGAAAAGATGGGACGCCCCGGGGCCGGTCCGTAGCCGGGTGGGTGAGACTCCCATCGACAGGGGCAGCATCGGACGCGGGGGCGGGAACTTAAGCGGGACGACGGGGGCGACAGCGGCGGCCGGGGTTTTCACAAACCGCTTACGGCGCGCGGGTAGCATGAAGGAAAACCGGGTTCGGACCCCACGGTACGGACGGGGGATTTTTCCGCCGAAATGCGTCCTTTGGTGTTTTCAATTGAGGGGGGCGACCTATGGTCGCCCCGCCATGCGATCGAACACCCCTCGTTTCCATGCTCTGCTGGCGGGAGTCGTCCTGTTCTGCGCCGCGATGTGCCGGGTGCACGCCGCGGAGCCGACCGTGCTGCGTCTCGGGTACTTCCCGAACGTGACCCACGCCCAGGGCGTGATCGGTGCCCACGGCACGCGTGCCGGTGCGGGTTGGTACGAGCAGCGGCTCGGCGACGGCGTGAAGGTCCAATGGTTCCCGTTCAACGCGGGCCCGAGCGCGATGGAGGCGATCTTCGCGGGCTCAATCGACGCGACCTACGTCGGTCCGAATCCGGCCCTCAACGCGTACATCAAATCCAAGGGCGAGGAGATCCGCATCCTCGCCGGGTCCGCCCAGGGCGGCGCGGCGCTCGTCGTGCCGGCCGGCAGCCCGCTGGCGCAGCCGGCTGACTTTCGTGGCAAGCGCGTCGGAACCCCGCAACTCGGCAACACCCAGGATGTCGCGGCCCGGGCGTGGTTCCGCGCGAACGGCCTCAACGTCACGCTGACGGGGGGCGATGTGCTGGTCGTGCCGACCCCGAACCCCGACCAGCTCGGCCTCTTCCAGACCGGCAAGCTGGACGCGGTGTGGACCGTCGAACCCTGGGTCTCGCGTCTGGTGCTCGAGGCCAGGGGCCGTGTGCTCGTCGAGGAGAGCGACGCAGTCACGACGATTCTCGTTTCCAGCGTGAAGCTGCTGGCGCAGCGGCCGGAGCTGGCCGCCCGGCTGCGGCAGGCCCATGTCGAGCTTACCGCCTGGATCGTGGCCCATCCCGCCGAGGCGCAGGAGCAGGTGCGGGTCGCCCTCACCGCGGAGACGCGTCGGGAGATCTCGGCGACGCTCGTCGCCGCGGCGTGGCAGCGCCTGCATTTCACCGACAAGGTCGAGGCCTCCGCGCTGGAGAAGTTCATGGCCGATGCGCAGGCCGCCGGCCTGCTCAAACAGTCGCTGCCGCTCGACCGTCTGGTTTCCGGCCGTCCATGACGCTGCAACAGGAACTGCTCCCGACTGCGCCGGCGAAGCTGGTCGTCGAGGAGGTCAGCAAGACGTTCCGGACGGGCCGGCGGGTGGTGCATGCCCTCGACCGGGTGTCGCTGCAGGTGGCCGAGGGCGAGTTCGTGTGCCTGGTCGGCCCGTCGGGCTGCGGCAAATCCACACTGCTCAACATCATCGCCGGGCTGGAGCGGCCCGACGGCGGGCGTATCCTGGCTGATGGCACGCCGGTCGCGGGCCCGGGCCGGGACCGCATGGTGATGTTCCAGGAGCATGCGCTTTTCCCCTGGCTGGACGTGCTGGGCAACCTGATGTTCAGCCTGAAGCTCAAACCCGGCCTGAGGGATTCCGAGCGGCGGGATGTGGCGATGTACTACCTGAAGCTGGTGGGGCTCGAGCGGTTCCAGCACGCGAACATCCACGAGCTCTCCGGCGGCATGAAGCAGCGCATCGCGCTCGCCCGCGCCCTGGCCCCGAATCCGAAGGTGCTGCTGATGGACGAGCCGTTCGCGGCCCTCGACGCGCTGACCCGCGAACAGCTCTACGGCGACATCCAGCGCATCTGGTCGGAGCGCAAGAAGACCATCGTGTTCGTGACCCACAACGTGCGCGAGGCGGCCTGCCTCGGCGACCGGGTCGTGTTGTTTTCCCCGAACCCCGGCCGGGTGCAGGAGCAGTTCCGCGTCGATCTGCCGCGGCCGCGCGACATCAACTCCGCCGAACTTGCTGTCCACTCGACCAAGATCATGCGCGCCCTCAAAGGCCACCTGGTCGCCACGGAGGAGACCGCCGAATGAAACGTTTCCTGACCGCCGCCGCCTTCTTCGCCGGGCTCCTCGGGCTCTGGCAGTTGCTCTACTCGCTCAAGGTCTGGTCGCCGGTGCTGCTGCCCGCGCCGTTCGACGTGGCGTCGTATCTGCGCGACGCGGCGCTCGACGGTTCGCTCGGCTCCAGTTGCGTCGTGACCCTGAAGCGGCTGCTGATCGGCTACCTCATCGGACTGCTGGTGGGTGTGCCCGTTGGCATGGCGACGGCGCGCCTGCGGATGCTGCGGGACACCGTCGGCGTGTTGGCGCTCGGGCTGCAGGGGCTGCCGAGCGTGTGCTGGGTGCCGCTGGCCCTCCTGTGGTTTGGGCAAACGGAGGGGGCGATGCTTTTCGTGGTGATCATGGGCACGCTCTGGTCGGTGATCCTCGCGACTGAGACCGGTGTGCGGAACGTGAATCCGATCTATGTCCGCGCCGCCGCGACGATGGGGTCGAAGCGGTTGCACACGCTGGCCCGCGTAATTCTGCCGGCATCGCTGCCGTTCATCGTGAGCGGCATGAAGCAGGGTTGGGCCTTCGCCTGGCGATCGTTGATGGCGGCCGAGATCTACGTGACGATCCTCACCGGCTTCGGCCTCGGGCATCTGCTCCACTATGGCCGGGAACTCAACGCCATGGAACAGGTGATCGCCGTGATGCTGGTGATCGTCGGCATCGGCGTGGCGGCCGACAAGGTCCTGTTCTCGCCCTGGGAGAATTTCCTGCATCGTCGCTGGGGCACCTCGGGCTGATCGCGGTGACGTGGGGTGCGGGCGAGCGGACCGGAGACGCGCGCTCCGCGGCGGGAAGGGCAGGGCGATGAACTAGATTTCCCGCTCCGGGCGGCCCGAGCGAAGGCTCGCCTGCCGGACGGATTCGGTTACGTTCACGCGGCAAACTCGTTTCCCGGCCGATGAGCCCCGTTCTCCCCAGGCCCTCTCCGCCCTCGCCGCGCGTGCCGCCGGTGCTCAATCCCGCCTGGGTGCGCCTCGGTATCCAGCTCACGGTGGCTTCGTACGCGGTCATGCTGGCGTACGGGACCTGGGCGGACGGCGGGAACACGGTCGCGCGGGCGCAGGAGTTGGGGGCGCTGGCGACGACCTCCGCGGCCTGGTGGGTTTCGCGGCGGCATCCGCGCGTCGCGGTGTTTCTGGTGCTCGCCGTGATCTGGACGCTCTCGCTGTTCTCGCTGCTCCAGTGGGGGTACTACGGCGGCGGGGCGCTGGTGGCGTTCCCGGCGGTGATCGTGGGCGCGGGCATGGTGCTGGGGACGCGCGGCGCGGCCGTCGCGGCGGCGGTGTCGTGCGTCGCGTTGCCGGTGGCGTTTCTTTCGCCCGGTCTGCTTATGGCCGGCGGGCAACGCTTCGACTTCCGGTCGCATAGCAGCCTATTGATCGTTTCCGAGCTGATCTTCATCGCGACGGCGTTGCTGATGCGGACGATCATCGTCTCCTACAACTCCGCCCTCGAGAAGTCGGAGCGGGCCAGCAAACGCTACGGCGAACTGTTCGCGCTGGCGCCCGACGGCCTGCTCGAGCTCGACGAGCAGGGCGTGGTGCGGGACATCAACGCCGCGGGCATGCGGCTGTTCCGGCTGGAGCGGGTCGAGGTGGTCGGCGAGAGCCTGGCCTGGCTCCTGCGGCGGGCGGGGGCCGAGGAGGCGGTGGATCTGGCGGCGGTGCGGCCGGGCACTCCGCTGGAGTTCACGTTGCGCCCGCGCACGGCGGAGGCCTGCTGGGTGGAGGTGTCCGTCCAGCAGCGTCTCGGTTCCGAGGCGCGCACGTTGCTGGTCCTGCGGGACGCGACCGCGCGGCGGCAGCTCGAGGAGCGTCTCGCCCATACCCAGCGGATGGAGACGGTTGGCCGCCTCGCCGGCGGGGTGGCCCACGACTTCAACAACCTGCTCACGGTGGTCGGCGGCAACGCCGGCCTGCTCGCCGCGTATCCGGATCCCGAGGTGCGCGAGATGATGGCGGAGATCCAGGAAGCGCACCGGCGCGGGGCGGCGCTCACGCGGCAGCTGCTGGCGTTCGCCCGGCGCGATGTGCGGCGGGCGGAGGTGCTGGAGCTGGGCGCCGCGGTGCGCGACCTGGCGCGCCTGGTGGAGCGGCTGCTCGGGGTACAGCACCGCCTCGTGCTCGAGTTCGACGGGGCTCCCCTCGTCCGCGGCGATCGCGCCCAGCTCGAACAGGTGCTGGTCAACCTCGCCACCAACGCGCGCGACGCGATGCCGGACGGCGGCACGGTGACGGTGCGTTGTCGCACGCTCGCCCGGGCGGCCGCGGCCACCCTCGGCTCCTCGCTCGCGGCGGAACGGCAGGCGTTGCTGGAGGTCGTCGACACGGGCGTCGGCATGACGCCGGAGGTGCAGGCGCGCCTGTTCGAGCCCTTCTTCACGACGAAACCCCGTGGGCGCGGGACCGGGCTCGGGCTGTCGATGGTGCACGGCATCGTCCTGCAGAACGAGGGTGTGGTGCAGGTCGAGAGCGCGGCCGGGAAAGGCACGACGGTGCGGGTCTTCTTCCCCGAGTGCGAGGCTCCGCGGCCGGTGGAGGCGGTGGAGGCGCCGAAGTCGGAGGTGGCGCTGCTCGGCACCGAGCATATCCTGATCGTGGAGGACGAGGTGGCGGTGCGGCGGTTCGCGGAACGGGCGCTCGTCAACGGCGGCTACCGAGTGACGAACGCCAACGACTCGACCTCGGCGTTGGCGGTGTTTGCCGCGGCGCAACCGCCGATCGACCTGGTGCTCACCGACATCGTGATGCCGGGCATGTCGGGGCTCGAGTTGGCCAAACAACTGCGCGAGCGCCATGGCGAGGTGCCGGTGCTCTTCATGAGCGGGCATTACGAGGCCGGGGAAGGCGATCCCGATCTTGATCCCGGTCGCAACTTGTTGGTGAAGCCGTTCAGCGCCGAGGAGCTGCTCTCCCGCGTGCGCGAGCGCCTGCACGATGCCGCCGGCGGCGGGTCGCAGGCCTGATGCGGTGCCGTCGCCCGGTCCCGCGGGCGGGCGGACCGCTCCGGGCGCGCGAGCTCAGGTGCACGCCATGTCCAGCGGGAGCTCGCAGTTGGGTCGCGCGATCACCCCGGGATAAGGTTCGGGGGCGAACGGGCGTGCGGGCTCGCGCAACAGGTGCTCGTCGCACACGGCGAACAGCTCGGTCTCGGTGCGGGCGTGACGCATCGCGCGCAGAAAGCGGCTCTCGGGGTCCACACTCTGGGCGACGAAGTTGAGGTACTTCTTGAGCTTGCCCGTGCGGGCGAACTCCGGCGCGGCCGGGTTCGCGGTCGCGCGGTGGAGGCGGTCGATATACTCGCGCACGTCGCCGAGGGTGGGCGCGAAGACGGGTTCGCCGGCGAAGTGCTCGCGGAGCTGGCGGAAGATCCAGGGGTTGCGGATGGCGTGGCGGCCGACCATGACGCCTGCGCAGTTCGTGCCGCGGAGAATTGCGGCGGCTTTGGCGACCGAGGAGACCTCGCCGTTGGCCAGCACGGGGCAGCGCAGGCGGGCGGCGGCGCGGGCGGCGAACTCGTAGTGCGGTTCGCCGCGGTAGAGCTCCTTCACGCTGCGGCAGTGGACGCTGAGCAGGTCGACCGCGTGTTCGTCGATCAGGTCGAGAAGGCGCTCGAAGGTGGCGCCGTCGTCGAAGCCGATCCGGGTCTTGACGGTGAAGAGGCCGGGGGTGGCGGCGCGAAGCGTGCGCAGGATCTCGCCCACTTTCGCGAGGTCGCGGTGCAGGCCGCCGCCGACGTTCTTGCGGTAGATTTTCGGCGCGGGGCAGCCGAGGTTGAGATCGATGCCGGCGATCGGGAGCTTGAGGAGATCGGCGGCGGCGCGGGCGAGGTCGGGCAGGCTCTCGCCGATGAGCTGGGCGAAGACGGGCCGGCCGGTCGGATTCTCTGTAATGGAACGGACGATATGGTCCTCCAATCGCGAGGTGCCGTGGACGCGGAAGAACTCGGTGACGAAGTAGTCCGGCGCGCCGTAGTGGGCGCTCACGCCGAAGAACGCGAGGTCGGTCACGTCCTGCATCGGCGCGAGCGCGGTGAGGGGCAGGCCGGGGCGGATCGGCGCGGGCAACGGGCGGAGCGGGGCACCCGGAGCACGGAGCCCGGAAACCGGAGACGGCCGGCCGGTGGACGATGGACTGTGGTCGGTGTTCAGGAGCGGTTACGGGTGGGCGGTGGACGGTTGGCGACGCGAGGCCGGCGGAAAGTTTGTGCGGCGGGCGCAACGTGAGGCGCCACTCTACGGGAAGGAGACGTCGGCGGGTGGTGAGCGGCAGATCGAAACGCTCGTGCGTTTCGCTACGGAAAAATAGGCGCCGGAAGCGCTGCGAGGGCGGCGCGGGACGTGCAGCGACCCGCGACCAGGAGCGGCCGGAGGCTCAGAACGGCGGCTTGCCCGGCTCGTCGTCGTCGTCCTCGGTGTCGTCGTCGTCCTCCTCGTTCTGCTGCTTGAGCACGCGTTCGAGGATCTCGGTCATGTCCTCGACGGCGTCGAAGACGGCGCGCGCGACGAAGACCGGGCGCTTCTGCTGGAGGGCGAGGACCAACGAGTCGCTCGGGCGGGCGTCGACCTCGATGATCTTCCGGCCGAGCTCGTTGTGCATCGAGAGGATGATGCGGGCGAAGAAAGTGCCGTTGTCGACGTCGTTGATGATGACCCGCTCGAGCACGACGCCGAGGCCGAGGAAGATGTTGCCGATCAGGTCGTGGGTGAGCGGACGGTCCTTCTTCACGCCCTGCATCGTCATCGAGATGGCGTTGCCCACCGAGTGGTCGACATAGATGACGAAATTCTTGTCGTCGTTGCCGAGGAAGACGGCGCAGCCGTTGGCGGTGGGCATCACGCCTTTGACGGAGACTTCGACAACATCGTTCTGCATGCGCGGGAAATGTGTTGGCGGCCGGAAGAGACTGCAAGTCGGGACCGGTGCGCCCGCGCAGTCCCGGCGGGGCGGACGCGGGCGTACCGCCGGTGATGGAGGGAGCCGCGGTTGATCTCGCGGACTGGGGCCTGGAGCGCCCCGGCGCCAAGCGCCGGTGCGGAGGCGCTGCGCGCGGCACCAGCGGTGGAAGGGGCGGGCTTGCCCCCGGGCGCGGGCTCCGCTCAGAAAAACATCGCGTCGGCTAGGGCGGCCTCCGGCGTGAGGAGGTGAACCGGGGTGGAGAGTCGGCTGGAGGTGGCGCCGAGGTCGGCGGAGAGGCAGGCTTCTCCGTGGGTGAGGTTGCCGATCCAGATGAACTGCGAGGGCGTGTCGTAGCGCAGTTCCAGGCCGAGCGTGTCGGCGGCGCGGGAGATCACGTTGAGCTGGGGCACCTCGGCCCGGGCGCCGCAGGCGTGGAGACGCTCGGCGGCCCAGCGCAGGAGCGCGTGGCCTTCGGCGGCGAGCGGGGCGCCGTGGGTCACGACGACCTCGCGCAGGCCGGTGGCGAGCTGCGCGGCCGGGTGCCGGGCGAGGAACTGGCCGAGGGTCTGCCGCACGGGCAGGAGCCGGGCGTGGGCGAGGTCGCGCACGTGGTCGGTGCGCGGCCACGGGTAGGTGACGGCGTCGGCGGGGACGACGGCGGAGTCGAAGATGAAGCGCCGGGCCCTCTGGATGAGGAACCGGTAGTCGGCCATGCGACCGCAGTCGGTGAAGGCGTGCGCCCAGTAGTAGAGCGGCAGATCGGGCGTGAGGCAGATCGAGACCTGGCTTTCGAGGAAACGGCGCGCGGCGAACGGGTAGCTGAGCAGCACGAACTCGCAGCAACGCGAGTCGCCGGGCGTGCGGCCGAGGAAACATTCGCCGTAGATCTTCGCGCTCATTTCGTGGACCGGTGCCTCCGGATCGTGGGGACAGAGCACGACCACACGGCTCGGGTAGCGCGCGGCGAAGTCGCTGATGTGGCGGAACTGCGCGAGCGCGTCCTCCGGTGTGGTGCCGAAGCCGAAGTGGACGACGAGGTTGATTTGCGAGGCCTTGGCATCGTCGCGGCCGGGGGCGGGGCGGCCGTGGTCGGCCTCGTCGGTCCAGAGGTGGGCGAGGCGGGCGGCGATCTCGGCGACGGGGACCGGCTGACCGGGGAGGGCTTGGAAGACGGCGGACATGGTCAGGGCCGCCGCCATTGGTGGCCGTGGCGGGCGAGGAGGGTGTCGGCGGCGTTGGGACCCCAGGAGCCGGCGGCGTAGGTGTCCATGTCTTGGCGACCGGACTCGCGCCAGGAATCGAGCACGGGGGTGCAGAGTTTCCAGGAGGCTTCGGCCTCGTCGCCGCGGATGAAGAGGGTGCCGTCGCCGGTGAGGGCGTCGAGCACGAGGCGTTCGTAGGCCTCGGGGGTGTCGGAGCCGTAGGTCGCGGCGTAGCGGAAGCTCATTTTCACGGGCTGGGTGCGGGTCTCGAGGCCGGGGACCTTGCCGTTGAGGACGAGCGAGAGGCCCTCGTCGGGCTGGATGAGGAAGGAGAGGGTGTTGGGCGAGAGGGCGAAACGTTCGCCGGCGGCGGCGAAGAGCGTGCCGGGCGGGCGCTTGAACTGAATCGCGATCTCGGACACGCGGCGGGCGAGGCGCTTGCCGGAGCGCAGGTAGAAGGGCACGCCCTGCCAGCGCCAGTTGTTGATGGAGAGGCGCAGCGCGGCGTAGGTCTCGGTGGCGGAATCGGCCGCGATGCCCGGCTCCTCGAGGTAGCCCGGGACCATCTTGCCGCCGACCATGCCGGGGGCGTACTGCGCGCGGGCGGTGTCGCCATCGGGCCCGAGGGTGAGGGGCTGGATCGCCTGGAGGACCTTCACCTTCTCGTCGCGCACGGCCTCGGCATCGAGGGAGACGGGGGGCTCCATCGCGGTGAGCGCGAGCAGTTGCATGGTGTGGTTCTGGATCATGTCGCGCAGGGCGCCGCTCTGCTCGTAGTAGCCGCCGCGCGTGCCGACGCCGAGGTTCTCGGCCACGGTGATCTGGACGTGGTCGACGAAGTTGCGGTTCCAGAGGGGCTCGAAGATCGCGTTGGCGAAACGCTGCACGAGCAGGTCCTGCACGGTCTCCTTCCCGAGATAGTGGTCGATCCGGTACACCTGCTTCTCGGTGCAGACCTCGCGGATGGCGGTGTTGAGCGCCCGGGCGGAGGCGAGGTCGCGACCGAAGGGCTTCTCGATGACAACCTTCGTGTGCAGCGGACTTTCGAGGTGGCGGGCGGCGAGGCCGCAGGCGCCAAGCTGGTGCAGGATCGGGACGAAGACGGAGGGCGGCGTGGAGATGTAGCAGAGCACCTGCGCGTCGGCCCCGAGGCGCCGCTCGACCTCGGCGATGTGCACGGCGAGGCGGGCGAAAGCGGCGGGCTCGTCGTAACCGCCGGCCACGTACGAGAGGCGTTCGGCGAGGCGCTCGAGTACCGCGGTGTGCGGGGCGCGCCGCGAGAAGTCGCGCACGGCCTTGGTGGCGAGCGTGCGGAATTCGGCGTCGGGCAGTGGCGAGCGGCTGAAGCCGACGAGGTGGAATTCGGCCGGGAGCAGGTTGTCGTGGGCGAGGTTGTAGAGCGCCGGCAGGAGCTTGCGCGCAGTTAGGTCGCCGGAGGCGCCGAAGATCACGACGATGGTCGGCGGCGTGCCGCGGTGTTTGCTCAGGCCCTGCAGAAACGGGTGACGAGCGGAGTCGGACATGGGTAGAGGCGGGAATCAGGAGGCGACGAGGCGCACGGCGCAAGCCTTGTAGCCGGGTTGGCGGGAGTGAGGGTCGAAGCAGGGGAAGGTAAGGCGGTTCACCTCGGGGCCGTGCATCGGCATGTAGATCTGGCCGGGCGCGACCGTGGGCGTGACGAAGACAACCGCCTCGGCGGCGCCGCGTCGCGAGGAGACGGTGACGCGTTGGCCGGAGGCGAGGCCGTGGCGGGCGGCGTCGGCGGGATTGATCTCGAGGGTGTGGGCGCGGGCGGCGAGCTTGCGGAGCACGGCGCTCTTGTCGGTGCGCGAGCCGGTGTGCCACTGCGCGGAGGACCCGCGGCCGGTGTTGAGGAGAAGCGGGTACTCGGCGTCGGGCGGCTCGGGCAGCGGGCGGGGCTCGTCGAAGAGGAAGACGGCGCGCTCGTCGGGCGTGAAGAAACGGCCGTCGGCGAAGAGGCGGCGCTCGGAGATTGCGGATTGCGGATTGCGGATTGCGGATTGGGCGGCCGGTGCGTCGGTTCCGGCTGCGTCTGGGGTGGAAAGATTGGGTTGAATGGAAGGGCCGCCGGCCTGCGCTGGTTCATTCCGCACTCCGCGATCTGAAATCCGCAATTGGTCCGCCGCGTTGGCGGCGGTGTAGGGCCATTGGATGCCGCCGGCGGACTCGATGTGGGCGTAGTCGCGGATGCCGGTAAAATCGAACGGTTGGTCGCGGGAGAGCTCGCGCAGGAGCGCGAACGCGGCGGCGGGAGAAGACCAGCGGGCGAACATCTCGCCGCAGCCCCACGCTTGGGCGATGAGCTGGAAGATCGCGAAGTCGCTCAGGGCCTGACCGGGCGCGCGGGAGACGCGGCGAATCACGCCGAGGCGGCGCTCGCTGTTGATGAACACGCCCTCCTTCTCGCCCCAGCCGGCGGCGGGGAGCACGAGATCGGCGAGCTGCGCGGTCTCGGTCGTCGGGTACATGTCCTGCACGACGAGGAAATCGAGTTTGTTGCGCAGTTCGGCGAAGCGGCGGCTGTTGGTCCAGGAGTGTGCGGTATTTGTGGCGATGATCCAGAGCCCGCGGATCTCGCCACGGTCGATGGCGTCGAGGATTTGGTCGTAGGCGAGGCTCTTGTCGGTGGGGATCACGGCGGCATCGATTCCGAGGACTTCGGCGACGCGGGCGCGGTGGACAGGGTTGGCGAAGTCGCGGCCGCCGAGCAGGCCGGTGGCGTTGCCGAAGAGGCGCGAGCCCATGGCGTTGCACTGGCCGGTGATGGAGTTGGCGCCGGTGCCGGGCCGACCGATGTGGCCGGTCATGAGCGCGAGGTTGATCAGCGCCTGGGCGGTGCGAGTCGACTGGTGGCTTTGGTTGACGCCCATCGTCCACCAGAACGAGACGCGTTGGCCGGCCGCGACGAGAGCGGCGAGTGCGCTTTGACCGTCGAGGTTCACGCCGGTCTCGCGCGCGACGCGTTCGGGGGGGAAGGCGTCGACGAAGGCGGCGAACTCCGCGAAGCCGCGCGTGTGGGCCTCGACAAAGGCACGGTCGACTTTGCCGCGGCGGATCAGCTCGCGGGCGAGGCCGTAGAGTAGCGTGAGGTCAGATTTCGGGTACGGCGCGACGTGGAGGGCGGCTTGGAGCGCGGTCTCGGTACGGCGCGGGTCGATCACGACGATGTGCGGGTTGTGGGGGTTGCGCTTCACGCGCTGCCACATGATCGGGTGGGCGATGCAGGGATTGGCGCCGACGAACACGAGCACGTCGCTCTCCTCAAAGTCGGCGTAGGTGAACGGCGGGGCGTCGAAACCGAAGGACTGCTTGTAGGCGACGTGCGCGGTGGCCATGCACTGGCGCGTGTTGGAGTCGACGTGGAGCATGCCCATGCCGAACTTCGCGAGTGCGCCGAGGAAGGCCATTTCCTCCATCGGGATTTGGCCGGTGCTCAGAAACGAGAGTGCCGGCTTGCCGTGACGGGCTTGGATGCCCTGGAAGTTATCGACGAAGGCCCGGAGGGCGGTCGGCCAGTCGACGGGTTCGAGTTTTCCGGTGGCGGGGTTGCGCAGCAGCGGCGCGGTGGCGCGATCGGACGCGGCGAGCGGTGTGAGCGCTTCCCAACCTTTTGGACATGCCATACCGAGGTTCACCGGGTAGACCTTGTCGGGCGTGAGGTTGATCGCCTGACCGGTGGCATCGAGGTGGATCTGAAGCGAGCATCCCGTGCTGCAGAAACCGCAGATCGAGCGCGCGGTGGAGGCCGGAGCGAGGCGCGCGGGGACATTGCCGAGCTCGCTCGGTGTGTGCGCGAGCTCGCGCGTCATCGCGCCGGTGCGGGCGTGGAGCAGTTGGTCGAGCGGCGGTTTCATGCGGAGGCCGGGTTACCGGGCATCTTGGAAGAGTCGACGGAGCGGAAGAAGAGGACGCGTTCGGCGAGTTCGCCGGCGGCGAAGAGGGCAAAGGCGAGACTGGTGGGCGCGACTAGGAACGCGACGATCGCGGCGAGCCCAAGGGCGAAGCGCGTGAGCAGGGTCGGACGTAAGGGGCCGCGCTGGAGCCGCGCGGAGATCGAGGGACCGCGCGATTGGGCGAGTTCGAGCAGGAGCTTGGCGGACAGCACTACCGCGGCGGCGACCGGCGATAGCGCGGCGAGAGCGGCGACGACTCCGGTGCCGAAGAAGCGGAGCGAGGTCGAGGGGGCGCGCCAGAAGCGGCGGCGGGTGTCGATGTAGATCATGGCCGAGCAGAAGACCCCGAGCAGACCGGCGGCCATCACCGCGGCGCGCAGGGGCAGCGACGCGGGCCAGAGCAGAGCGGCGAGCGCGAGCGGCGCGAAGCTGGAGAAGGCGAGGATCTCGCGACTGAGCCACGAGGTACGCAGGCCGAGGAAGAAGCGCCACGCGCGGAGCGGTTTTCCGAGGTGCAATCCGCTGGCGCCGAGGCCGGCGAAGAGCAGGGCGAGCGCCGCGAGAAGGACCAAGTGCGCCGAGGGAAATGTAGCATAATAGGTTACAAATTGGATAGCATCGGCGGGGGTGGGGGCCGCGCGGAAGATTGGGAAGGGGAGCGGAGCGAGCGGGGCGGTGGCGAGGAGGCCGACGGCGAGCTGGGTGAGGGTGAGCATCACCACGAGCGGCCAGTGGGCGGGCTGGACGTAGAGGTCGTCGGCGTCGGCGGCGCGGACGTTGGCCGGTAGGCCGCGCGTGGAGACGTAGCGCGTGGTCGGCTTTGTGTAGGAGGGATCGGGGGCGCCGGGGAGGAAGGCGGTGGCTGGTGGTCGGTGGCCGGTGGCCGGCGTGTCGCGTTCCGACGTGACGGAGTCAGTGGGGCATGAGTGCGCGTCGTGGTTGGACGAGTTGCAGCTGCAGGAGCCGCCGCAGGCGCAGGCGGAGACCGTGACTTCCATCGGAGCGGCGGTGTCAGTCGGGACCTTGATGATGCTGATGGCTTGGGTCGGGCAGGCCTGGACGCAGGCGGGGGCCTCGCCGACGGCGAGGCGTTGCTGGCACATGTCGCATTTGCGCACGATGCCGAGGCGGGCGTTGAACTTCGGGACGTCGTAGGGGCACTTGAGGATGCAGTAGCTGCATCCGATGCACTGGTCGTCGAGGTGGCGGACGATTCCGGTCACCGGATCCTTCTCGTACGCGACGACCGGGCAGCCCTCGAGGCAGCCCGGCTCCGAACAATGGTGACACGCGGTCGTGACAGTCTGCTGCCAGGGGGTGTCGTCGGTGGCGACGAGCAGGCCCACGTCGCGCCAGGCCTCGGTTTCGTCGAGTCCGTTGAGCGAATGGCAGGCGGCGACGCAGGCCTTGCAGCCGGAGCAGGCGTCGAGGTCGACCTGGAACGCGTAGTGCTCGCCGGGCCCGGGGGCGGAGAGGGGAATGAGATCTTGGTGGATTGCGGATTGCGGAATGCGGATTGCGGAATGCGCAGAAGTCGGAGTTTCGGAATGCTGAGTGCGGATTGCGGATTCGGCGGAGTGGGCGTCGTAGGCGGCGCTGGCGCGGACGACAGGGGTGGCGAGGCGTTGCTGTTCGCCAAGCAGGGTGGCGAGCAGGCGGTTGACGTCGGCGTCGGTCGCAGGCCGGACTGAACCGTCAGTAGACATCGCGGGCGTAGCGTTTGGCGGCGGCGAGCGAGGCGAGATAGGCCTCGGCGGCTTCGGGGGTTTTGGCGCCGGCGGTTTCGATGACCTTGAGGAGCGCAGCGTGGACATCCTTGGCCATGCGGTTGGCGTCGCCGCAGACGTAGAAGTGCGCACCGGCCTCGAGCCAGGACCAGAGTTCGGCGGCGTGCTCGAGCATGCGGTTCTGCACGTAGATCTTCGCGGATTGATCGCGCGACCAGGCGAGGTCGAGGCGGGTGAGTAGGCCGTCGCGGTGGAGGTCAGTGAGTTCCTCGCGGTAGAGGAAGTCGGTCGCTTCCTTCTGGTCGCCGAAGAAGAGCCAGTTGCGACCCTTGGCGCCCGTGGCGCGACGCTCGTGGAGGAAGGCGCGGAAGGGCGCGATGCCGGTCCCGGGGCCAACCATGATCATCGGTGTGTCGCCAGCGGAGGGTGGGCGGAAGGACTTGTTCGAGTGGACAAAGACGCCGACTTTGCCCGCGGCGAGGGCGCGCTCGGCGAGGTATGTGGAGGCGACGCCTTTGCGACCGCGGCCGCCGAGTTCGTAACGCACGGCGCCGACGGTGAGGTGCACCTGGCCGGCATGAGCCTTTGGAGACGAGGAGATCGAGTAGAGGCGCGCTTGGAGCGGCCGGAGGGCGGCGGCGAAGGCGGCGGGGGATGGTCTGCCGTTGGGCGCAGCCGCGAGGGCGTCGAGCACGTGGTGGGGCGAGGCGGCCGTGTCGAGCTTGAGCGCGGCGAGAAGCTCGGTGGAGGGTTTGCCGAGGTCGAGGTGGTCGATCAGCGCGGCGCGCAGCGGGCGTTCGCCGGCCGGGGTGGACACCGTTTCGTCGCCGCGGTGGCCGGCGGCGGTGAGCACCGCCTCCACCAACTCCGGATCGTTGCGAGGTACGACGCCGAGCGCGTCGCCCGCCTCGTAGGCGAGATCGGAGCCCTCGAGCGAAAATTCGACGTGATTGACCTCCTTCGCGGAACCTTCGGCGCTCAGGCGGCGGACGGTGAGGACGCGGGCGGGAAAGGGGTTCTCACGGTGGTAGGTGGGCTCGGCGTCGTCTTCGACGACGGTTTCGGGTTTCGGGTTTTGGGTTTCGGGTTGGGGCACGGAGTTGCTGGTGGGAAACGCCCCGAGGGCGGAGTCGAGCCACTTGGTGAACGTGGCGGCGTTGCCGAGTTCGCATTCCGCGAGCGGCGCGACCGGCGTGGCGCCGAGCGCGGCGAGGCGGGTGTCGAAGTCTTTGCCGCATTGGCAAAATTTCGCGTAGTTGCGGTCGCCGATGGCGAGCACGCTGAACGAGAGATTCTCGAGGCGCGGTGCGCCGGCGGCGGCGAGGGCGGCGTGGAGCGTCTTGGCGTTATCGGGCGGTTCGCCGTCGCCGTAGGTGGAGGTGATGAGGAGGGCGGCGGAGGTCTGGGCGAGCGTGGAGAGCGTGACCTCGGCCATGTCGCAAACCTTCGGGGCGAAGCCGCGTTTCTTGGCTTCCTTGGCCGCCTTCTTGGCGAGGCCTTCGCTGGTGCCGGTCTGGGAACCGAAGGCGATCAGCAGCGGACGAGGCGGAGGAGACGGAAGGGTTGAAGTTGAAGGTTGAAGTTGAGGTGCCCCGGAACCGATGCGGCTGAAGATACCGGCGAGGAAGCCGTTGAGCCAGGCGCGTTGCTCGGGCGTGAACGGCGCGTTGTCGGGGAGGAAGGGGACGGCGGTGGACATTTTCGATTTCGGATTGCCGATTTGCGATTGGGCGGGGGCGCGCGGTTACGAGAAGAACTCCTGGAGTTCTTTCACGGAGTGGCGGCGGGCCCATTGGATGAAGGTTTCGCCGGGGGAGTGCTTCGCCTGGTAGGTGGCGAGGATCTTGGGCACGAGCGTGTTCAGCTCCTCGGCGGCGACGCCGCTGAAGATTTGACGGGCGATGCCTTGCTCGGGGCCCATGCCGCCGCCGATCACGAGGTGGTAGCCCTCGCGACCGTCGGCGAGCTTGGTGGAGACGCCGCCGATGTCGCCGCAGTAGTGCTGGGCGCAGGAGTTCGGGCAGCCGGTGAGGTGGATGTTAACCGGGAAATCGACGGTGGGGCCATGTTTGGCGAGGTGTTTGGCAAGGTCGACGGCGTGGCCCTTGGTGTCGGCGGCGGCGTACTTACAGCCCTTGCGGCCGGTGCAGGCGATGACGCAGCCGGCGGTGGTGGTCGATTCGGTGAAAAGGCCGAGATGGCGGATGGCGCGCTCGACGGCGGGCACGAACGCCTCCGGGATGTGCGGGATGAGGAGGTTTTGCCAGACGGTGAGGCGCACCTCGCCCTTGCCGTATTGCTCGGCGATCTCGGCGAGGCGGCGGAGTTGTTTCGCCGAGAGCCGGCCGACGGGAACGCCGACGCCGATGTAGTTGAGGCCGGGTTGGCTTTGGCGGTAGACGCCGAGGTGGCCGTGCTTGAGAACCGGATGCCGGGGTTCGCAGGCCTCGCGCGGGAGGCGGCGCAGCGGGAACGCGAGACGCTTGGCGGTCTCCTCGATGAACTTCTCGAAGCCCCATTTCTCGAGGAGGTACTTCAGTCGGGCCTTCTTCCGGTCGGTGCGGTCGCCGTGATCGCGGAAGACCCGGACCATTGCGGCGGCGACGGGCACGAGTTCGTCGGGCGCGAGGAGCAATCCGGTGTCGCGGGCGAAGTCGCCGTGGCCGGAGATGCCGCCGAGTTCGACGCGGAAGTAGACGCCGGGCGCGAGCTTCGCCTCCAGTGCGGCGGCGAGGGACTTTTCGGTGACGCGGACAGCAAAGCATCCGATGTCGTTGGTGTCGGCCGCGGCGGAGATCGAGCCGCCGGAGTCGAAGGCGATGTTGAACTTGCGCGGGAGGCCGAAGAGGTCGCGGTGGTTCAGGATGTAGTGCGAGAGCGCCTTGGCGAAGGGGCGTACGTCGATGAGTTCGTCGCGGTCGAAGCCGGTGGTCGGCGTGGCGGTGACGTTGCGGATGTTGTCGGCACCGGAGCCTTTCGAGCTGAGGCCCAAGTCTTGGATGCGCGTGAGCACATCGACGATATGCTTGGGCTTGAACTCGCGGAGCTGGAAGTTGGCGCGGGTGGTGATGTCGGCGAAACCGTTGCCGAGGTCGGCGGCCAAATCGGCGAGGCCGCGGAGTTGGTGGGAGGTGACGTCGCCGGCCGGGATGCGCAGGCGGACCATGAAGCTGTCTTGCGCCGGGGCGACGTAGAACAGGCCGAAGTAGCGGAAACGAAAGTTGTCGGGATCGTCGGGGGTCTTGTTGGTCGCGGCGTGGGCGACGAGCTTGTCCCAAACGTCGAGGCCGTTCTGCTCATGCTTCCAGCGTTCGGGCTTGGAGAGTTCGGAGAGTGGCGTGCCGAAGACGGTTTCCTCCTCGTTCGAGTCTTCGGCCGCGGTGCCGAGGTTGCCAGTGGCGGCGGCACCGGGTGCGCCGGTGAGCAGGCCGGCGGCGGTATGGCCGACGAAGGGCGCAGACATCATGGCGCCGGCGAAGAAGCCTTGGAGGTATTCCTTCTGGGCGGCGGAGAAGGGCGCGGTGTCGAGAGGCGTGGCGTTCACGCCCGAAAGTCAGCAGCGGCGGTGCCGGGGAAGTGCCGGTAAACAGAAATGGCGTGAATGTTTTCGGGGAGAACGATGAAGAAGCTTCATTGAAGAACCGGGGGAGCGCGGAAGAAGGAATAGCGGGCGTAAAGCCCGCCCGGTCATCGGAGGAGCGGGGCGAGGGAGGATACGCTCGATGTGGGGTTGGATCTCGTTTCTGTCCTGCGTTCGCGTGAGCGTGGGAAGAAGGGATTGAGATGAACGCGAGCTGAGCGAGTTCGGTCCGCCGGCGAGCGGCGACCTACCGCAAGCGCGTGAAGATCGTGGCAGGATGCGGCAAACGAAAAGCCCGCCGCGGCACGGGGGCCGGGCGGGTAGCGGAGGACGGAATGTTGGGCATCAAGCCCAACCCACCATTGAAGGAGCGAGGCGAGGGAGGACTGGCGGACAGTTGACGCGGGCGGGGTCCTCGACCCGCTTGGGGGCAAGCGGGTCCACCGGCGGAGGGGCTCAGAAGGCGTACTCGATCTGGAACCAGAGCTTCTCGACGTCGGGGAGCGTGGAGGCGCTGTCGAAGTGGGCGTATTTCAGCAGGGCGGTGACGTTCTTGTGCAGCTTGCGGGTGAGCTGCACATCGAACTCGTCGCCGAGGTGCCGGCCGCCTTTGTCGGTCTCGAAGCGGTGGAAGAAGCCGAGGAGGTTGAACTCGGCGGGCAACGCCACGTTGGCCTTCACGTAGAGGTCTTCGAGACCGGCGGCGGGCGTGGCGAGGAAGAGATCGGCCCAGCCGTTGAAGGCGTGGAGCGTGGCCAGCGGCGTCTTGAACCCGACGTTGTGGTCGCTGCCGAGCACCTCGTAGCCGACGGCGGCGCCGGCCTGCTTGTGCGCGAGGCCCGCCTCGAGGGCGTAATAGTCGGCCGCGTAGTTGGCGGCGTTGTCGGCGTAGTCGGTCTGGTGGGCGTATTCGGCGCGATAGGTCAACTTGAGCCCGTCCGCCACCGGCGTGGCGCCGACGAACGAAGCACCGTAGGTGGCGCAGCTGTTGGCGGCCGCGGGCGCGTCGAAGTCGAGCAGGTAGGCATAGCCGGTGAGCGTACCGTAGGGCAGGCCGGAATAGGCGGCGTTGACGATGTGGGAGTCGCCCTTCCAGGCGCCCTGCGCGTGCTTCTTGCCGAAGACGCGGTTCACGCGGTCGATGTAGGCGTAGGTGAACGCGAGCTTCTCGACGGATTTGTCCTGGAGGACCACGGCGTCGTAGGTCTGCGCGTTCTGGCGCCAGGCGACGTCGCCGACGAAGCGGGCGTTGTCGAGCACGAGGCGTTGGCGGCCGGCGGTGACGGTGGTCTTGCCGGTGGTGTAGGCCAGCCAGGCTTGGTTGACCTCGCTGCCGGTGGGATCGGCCACGACGGCCTGGCCGGCGCCACCGGGGTTGAGACCGGCCTGGCTGTAGGCGTCGCCGTCGGGCGAGGCGATGTTCTCGAACTCCAGCGAGGCCTTGAAACCCTGATACGCAGCGGTGGTGTAGCCGAGGCGCGTGCGGAGAGTGAGCGCGTTGGCATCCTTGAGGTTGGTCTGGTCGACCAACTCATAACGGGCGCGAAGGTTGAGGGAGACCTTCCCGCCGGTGAGCGCTTCCTCCAGGGAGGCGGGCTCGGCGGCGAAGCCGGTTGAGGCCGCAAGGGCGAACAGGCCCAGGGCGGCGGCGCGAAACGTTGCGGATGGACGATGGTGGTAGTTCATGTCGGTTGTGCGATGGGTTGCGGAAGGAAGAGTAACGGGCGCGCCGCGGCGCGTCCTTGATCTGGATCAGGGCGCGATGGGGCGGTGTGCGGTGGGCGTGAAGACCGCCCCACCGGCGAAGGAGCGGCGCGAGGAAAGACATGGTTGCGGTGAAGGTCGGGCCTCGTGTCCGGACCGGCTTTGCGTGAGCGGAGGAAGAGCGGATCGTGGCCAACGCGAACCGAGCGAGTACGGTCCGCCGGCGAGCGGCGACCCTGCCGCAGGCGTGGATTCTCGCGTCGTGGGAAGATGGTGAAGGACGCGGGCGGAGTCCGCGACCCCCTTTGGGGGCAAGCGGGTCCACCGCAGCGAGACTCAGGCCGCTTTGCGGCGGTGGGCGCGGATCTCGAGAAACTCGATGAGCTGGGCGCGCAGGCGGTAGTAGTCGGGATGTTCCATGATGGCGGCGCGGTCGCGCGGATGGGCGAACGGGACTTCCATGATCTCGCCGACCTCGGCGGCGGGACCGTCGGTCATGCACACGATGCGGTCGGAGAGCAGGAGGGCCTCGTCGACATCGTGGGTGACCATCATCGCGGTGATGCGGTTGCGGCGCCAGAGGTCGACGAGCACCTGCTGGAGCTCGGCGCGGGTGAGCGAGTCGAGCATGCCGAACGGCTCGTCGAGGAGGAGCATCTTCGGCTTGAGCGCGAAGGCGCGGGCGATGCCGACGCGCTGGCGCATGCCTTGGGAGAGTTCGCCGGGGCGTTTGTCCATGGAGTCGCCGAGGCCGACGATCGTGAGGTAGTATTCGGCGATGGCGCGGCGCTCCTCGCGGGAGGCGGTGTAGAACACCTGGTCGACGCCGAGCAGGACATTGTCGCGAGCAGTCAACCACGGGAGGAGCGAGGGCGATTGGAAGACGACCCCGCGGTCGGGGCCGGGGCCGTCGAGCTCCTTGCCGGCGAGGATGATGCCGCCCTCGGAGATGTCGCTCAGGCCGGCGACCATCATGAGCACGGTGCTCTTGCCGCAGCCGGAGTGGCCGATGATCGAGATGAATTCGCCCTGTTTCACCTTCAGGTCGAAGCCGCGCACTATGACGGCCGGGCCCTTCGGTGTCGGGTAGATCTTGGCGAGTTGGGAAATATCGAGAAACGCGCTCATGGGGCGATGACCTCCTGTTTGATTTCGCTGCGGCGGACGGGCCGGCGGTTCGAGAACCAGCTGCGGTGGCGCACGTCCTCGGGCTCGATGTCGGGCAGGACGAGGGTGCGTTGCACACCGAGGCGGCGGCGGTCGGTGGCCTTGAGCAGGTAGTCGGTGACCTCGGCGCGGATCTGTTTGAAGTCGTAGCTCTTGTTGAGTTCGGCGCGGCGGCGCGGGCGCGGGAGCGTGATTGGGATGCTGGGTCCGAGGGTGGCGCGCGGGCCGGCGGTGAGCGGTATCACGCGGTCGGCCATGAGGATGGCCTCGTCGGGGTCGTTGGTGATGAGGACGACGGTCTTGCGGTCGGCCTCCCAGAGCTGGAGCGTCTCCTGCTGGAGGGTGGCGCGGGTGAGGGCGTCGAGCGCGCCGAACGGCTCGTCCATCAGGAGTATCCGGGGATTGATGGCGAGGGTGCGGGCGACGCTCACGCGCTGGCGCATGCCGCCGGAGAGCTCGTGCGGCTTCTTGTCCCGCGCCGGGGTGAGGTTGACCATCGCGATGTGCTTCTCGATGTGCTCGCGGCGTTGCGCGGCGGTCCAGGTCGGGAAGACGCGGTCGACGGCGAGGGCGATGTTGCCGAAGACCGAGAGCCACGGCAGCAGCGAGTAGTTCTGGAAGATGATGCCGCGGTCGGGACCGGGGCCGGTGATGGGCCGGCCCTCGAGGGTGACGGTGCCGGTGTCGGTCGTGACGAGGCCGGAGATCAGGTTGATCAACGTGCTCTTGCCCGAGCCGGAGTAGCCGACGATCGCCACGAACTCGCCCTCCGCGATCTCGAGGTTGATGTCGGCCAGCACCTCGGTGCGGGCGCGGCCGGTGGCGTAGGTCTTGGAGGCTTGTTTGATTTCGAGGAAGGCCATGGCGGGAGGCGTTCAGCCTTGGAGGTTCTTGAGGGCGAAGCCGGCGGCGTAGCCCTCGGGGTCGGTGCCGTCGAAGGAGGTTCCGTCGGCGAGGCGGACGGGTTCGAGGGCGCTGGCGGGCTCGCCGGTGGCGGCGGCGTGGAGGTCGGGGCGCAGGACGCGGGCGACGATGCCGCAGTAGTCGGGCGCGCCGAAATGCAGGCCCCAGCGCCGGAGCTGCGAGAGGAACCAGAGCGCGTGGGCGGCCTGCGGGCGGTTGAGCCCCGGGCGGGCGAAGGCCGGCGCGTGGGCGAGCGTGGCGGTGCGACCGTCGCCATAGTCCACCGACGCACCTTGGCGCGCGCGGATCCAGGCGGGGTCGCAGGCGAGGTGTTCGGGTCGGGCGAGCAGGGCGGCGGCCTCGGCGTGGTTGGCCGGGTCGTCGAGCCAGCGGCCGGCCTCGTGGAGCGCGCGCAGGGTGGCGACGGTGGCCTCGGGGTGCCTCTCGGTCCACGACGCGGAGAAGGCGCAGACCTTCTCGGGATGGTCGGGCCAGACCTCCTGCGTGGTGAGCGCGGTGAAGCCGAGGCCATCGGCGATGGCGCGGGCGTTCCAGGGCTCGCCCACGCAGAAACCATCGACGCTGCCGGCGCGCAGGTTGGCCACCATCTGGGGCGGCGGCACGGTGATGAGCGCGACATCGCGCACGGGATCGATGCCGCCCGCGGCGAGCCAGTAGCGCAGCCAGAGCGCGTGGGTGCCGACGCGCAACGTATGGCAGAAGACCAGGGGCCGGCCGAGGTCGCGGCGTTCGTGCGCGAGCGAGCGCAGCGCGCGGGCGTCGCCGGCGGCGCGGCCGCGGTGGGCGGCGTTGAGGGTGATGCCTTGGCCGTTGCGGCTGAGCACCCACGGAACGACGAGCGGGAGCTGGTCCTCGCCGAGCAGGCCGCAGGCGGAGGCGAGCGGCATGCTGTAGAGCATCTGAGCGCCCTGGGCCTCGCCGCGGTTGAGGGCGGTGCGCAGGGCGGTCCAGCTGGTCTCGCGACGCAGCGTGGCCTCAATGCCGTGGGCGCGGAAGAGTCCGCGCGCGTGGGCGACGATGAGCGGCGCGGCGTCCGAGAGCGGCAGGTAGCTGAGCGTGAGGGCGGTCACGGGGAGAGTGGCGGGCTCATTGGGCGGCGCGGCCGAAGCTCACGGCGCGTTGGAGGGAGAGCATGATGCGGTCGAGGGCAAAGCCGATGGCGCCGATGGTGAACACGGCGACCATGATCTGGGCGAGGGTCTGGCTGCTGCCGTTCTGGAACATGTCCCAGACGAACTTCCCGAGGCCCGGGTTTTGCGCGAGCATCTCGGCGGCGATGAGCACCATCCAGCCCACGCCGAGCGAGAGGCGCAGGCCGGTGAAGATCATCGGGAGCGCGGCGGGCAGCACGATCTTGGCGACCTTGGCGGGCCAGCTCAGTCGCAGGACCTTGGCGACATTGAGGAAGTCCGGGTCGATCGAGGCCACGCCGACGGCGGTGTTGATGAGCGTGGGCCAGAGCGAGCAGAGGGCGACGACTACCGCGGAGCTGATGAACGCCTTTTCGAAGAGCGGGTCGGCCGGGTTGTAGAGCGCGCTGACGAGGATCATCACGATCGGCAGCCACGCGAGCGGCGAGACGGGCTTGAAGAGCTGGACAAAGACGTTGATCGCCAGGTTGAAGTTCCGGCTCAGGCCGCACAGGATCCCGAGCGGGACGGCGACGAGGGAGGCGAGCACGAAGCCGGTGAAGACAGTCTTCAGGCTGGTCGCGATCTGGTCGAGAAACGTGGGGCGGCCGGCGTATTTGCGATCCTTCCACTCGCCGGCGGGCGTCTTGGCGAGGAAGGCCTTCTTGCGGTCGGCTTGGCGGGTGTAGAAGGCGTCCTCGCGGGCGCGCTCCTCGGTGTGGTCGCGCCAGAGGTTGCCGACCTCGGCGAGTACGGCGCTCGGGCCGGGGAGGGCACCGAAGCTGACCTGGATCCGGGAGGCGGCGAGCGACCACAGGCCGAGGAACACGGCCACGCCGAGCGCGGGCAGGCCGACGTTGCGCAGGGTCGCGACGATGAAGGCATCGAAGCGGGCGCGGAAGGGCGGGCTGGAGGTGGTGGCGGAGTCGGACATGGGCGGAGGGAGTGAGGGAAGGAGGGACAGAGGAAGTGAGGGCGGGCGGAGTCAGATTGGCGGGCGTAAAGCCCGCCCCACCGGCGGAGGAGCTGAATCGCTGCGCGATCCAGCTACGGGGAAGAGCGGGGCAAGGTCGGTGGACGGGGACGGGAGCGAGTGGCCGATTACTGGTTACAGTCCACTGGCCACCGGAAACCGGTCACCGTCCAACGGTCGCGGCTCAGTCCTTGCGGCCGATGGTGAACTGGCGGAGGTAGTCGTTGGGCTTGCGACCGTCGTAGGTGAGGCCGTCGATGAACTCGGCAGTGGGCGCCTTGTAGCCGTCGGTCGTCGGGATGTCCTCGGCCTTCAGCTTGCCCTCGGCGACGAGCGCGGCGGCGGCGGCGCGATAGGTGTCGGGCTTGTAGACGGACTTCGCGGTCTCCTCGTACCAGGCGTCGGGCTTGGCCTCGCCGATCTGGCCCCAGCGACGCATCTGGGTGAGGTACCAGACGGCGTCGCTGTAGTACGGGTACGTAGCGAAGTGGCGGAAGAAGACGTTGAAGTCGGGCAGGGGGCGCTTGTCCGCGGGAGAGTAGGCCCAGGTGCCGGTCATGCTGTTGGCGATGATCTGGAAATCGGCGCCGACGTACTCGGGGCGGGAGAGGATGCGGCAGGCTTCGACGCGGTTCTCGGGCGAGGCGTCGAGCCATTGACCGGCGCGGATGAGCGCCTTAACGACGGCGAGGTGGGTCTCCGGATGCTTCTCGGCCCAGGCGGCGGTGACACCGAAGACCTTCTCGGGATTGTTCCTCCAGATCTCGACGTCGGTGATCACCGAAACGCCGATGCCCTTCGCGACGGCCTGCTGGTTCCAGGGTTCGCCCACGCAGAAGCCGTGGATGGTGCCTTGGGCGAGGGTGGCGGGCATCTGCGGCGGCGGGGTGACGGAGATGAGAACGTCGCCCTCGGCGGTGCCGGTGGTGTCGCCGGCGGTGTAGAATCCGGGGTGGATGCCGCCGGCGGCGAGCCAGTAGCGCAGTTCGTAGTTGTGGGTCGAGACGGGGAAGACCATCCCGAGCTTGAGCGGGTTGCCCTCGGCCTTGGCGCGAGCGACGACCGGCTTGAGCGCGTCGGCCTTGATGGGGCGCGGGGTGGGCGTGGCGGCGAGGGCGGGATCGGCGGCGAGCATCTCGTCCCAGACCGCCTTGGCGACGGTCACGCCGTTGCCGTTGAGATCCATCGAGAAGGCGGTGACGACGTGGGCCTTGGTGCCGAAGCCGATGGTGGCGGCGAGCGGCTGGCCGGCGAGCATGTGGGCGCCGTCGAGCTCACCGGTGATGACGCGGTCGAGGAGGATCTTCCAGTTGGCCTGGGCCTCGACGGTGACGAAGAGGCCTTCGTCCTCGAAGAAGCTCTTTTCCTTGGCGATGACCAGCGGGGCGCAGTCGGTGAGTTTGATGAAGCCGAACTTGAGCTCCTCCTTCTCGGGCGCGGCGAGGGCGGCGAGCGCGGTGCCGAGAGTGGTGCCGAGGGCGAGCAAGCCGGCGGCGAAACGGCGGGTGCGAGGGTCGAGCATGTGGTGGTGGATCATGGTAGAGTGTGCGGCGGGTTGGCGGTCAGGCGGTGGCGAGGGTGTGGCCGAGGGCGGCGCGGTAGAGGTCCTCGCGGAAGAGGCGGGCGGGGAGGTCGGCGGGGGCGACCTCGGCGGGGACGAGGCCGGCGGCGACGAGCTCGGCCTGGAGGGCGCGGGCGCGCTCGACAGTGGGCACGTTGGCGCCGCCGCAGTGGTAGATCAGGAAATCGGGTACGGACTCGCGGCCGAGGCCGGTGGCGAAGGCGCCCTCGAGGGCGGGAGCGACGAACTCCAGCGGCTGGTTGAGGCAGGCCGGTTGGGCGAGCAGGTTGGCGAGGCCGGAGCGGTTCTGCGGCTCGTCGCACCAGGCGGCGGCCTCGTCCAGCGCGGCGAGGAGCGCGAGGTGGGCGTCGGCGCGTTGTTCGGCGAAATCGCGGCGGACCATGAGGACTTTCTCGATATGGCCGGGGGCGAAGACGGCGCTCCAGGTCGGGCTCCAGCCGTGGCCGCGGGCGATGGCGAGGGAGTTCCAGGGTTCGCCGGCGCAGAAACCATCGAGGTTGCCGGCGGCGAGATTGCGGGCCATCTGCGGCGGCGGGACGACGACGATGCGCACGTCGCGCTCGGGATCGAGGCCGGCGGAGTGAAGCCAGTTGCGCAGGAGGAGGTGGTGGGAGGAGAAGCGGTAGACGATGCCGAAGGTGAGCTTGCGCTCGCCGGTGCGGGCGCGGGCGAAGGCGCGCAGCGAGGCGGGGTCGCTCACGCCGGCCTCGCGCAGCGCGTGGGAGAGCGTGAGGGCGTTGCCGTTGAGGTTGAGGACGAAGGCGGTGAGCACGTCGCCGTGCGGTCCGGACAGGCCGAGGGTGGTGGCCCAGAGCATGGGCGCGAGCGCGTGGGCGGCGTGGAGTTCGCCGAAGAGAAGCTTGTCGCGCAGCGTGGCCCAGCCGACCTCCCGGCGGAGACTCACGTTGAGGCCGTGGCGCGCGAAGAGGCCGAGCTCACGGGCGACGAAGAGCGGGGCGGCGTCGGTGAGCGGAAGGAGGCCGATCTCAAGCGGAGCGCGGAGGGCGTGGCGGGCGGTGGACATGTGCCGCGCTCTCAGCCCGGGTCATGCCAGCAGGGGGCGTTTGGCCCAAGTCGTGCTGTTCATGTTTCTCATGGAAACGATGAAGGAAGCTCATTCGGAAACCGGCGTCAGTCGTGGGGCCGACCGCGGGAGGACGCGATGAATCGCGCGCTGGACAGCCGGCAACTGCAGGCGTTTGTGGCCGTGGCGCGACGGCAGAGCTTCACACTGGCGGCGAAGGACCTGCATCTCACGCAGAGCGCGGTGAGCCATGCGCTGCGGGCTCTCGAGGAGGACGTGGGCTGTCGCCTACTCGATCGCGTGGGCCGGCGCGTGGCGCTCACGCACCATGGTGAGCAATTTTTGCAGCGCGCGGAGCTGGTGCTGCGCGAAATGGAGCGCGCCCGCAGCGAGCTGGAGGATCTGACCAACTGGGGTCACGGCCGGTTGCGCGTGGGCGGCAGCGTGACGGCGTGTCAGCACATCCTGCCGACGGCGCTGCGCGAATTCCGCCAGAGTTTTCCGAAATGCGCGATCCGCATCGAGCCGGGCGACCAGCCGGCGCAGCTGGAGCTGCTGCGGCGCGGCAGCATCGATCTGGCGATCACGATCGCGCCGGAGGACGACCGCGAGATGGAGGTGATACCGCTTTTCGAGGACGAGTTGCGGCTGATGGTCGGGCCGATGCACCCGTGGGCGCAGGCCGGCAAGGCGACGCGCGAGCAACTCGCGGAGGAGACGCTGATCCTCTACAACAAGACGTCGCGCACCTCCGCGCTGGTGGTGGAGCATTTTCGGCGCGAGGGGATCGTGGCTAACAACGCGATCGAGCTCGGCAGCGTGGAGGCGATGAAGGAGCTCGTGAAGGCCGGCGTGGGCGCGGGGATCTTCGCGCCGTGGATCGTGCGCGACGAGCTGTCGGCAGGGCGCCTGCACAGCCTGTCGCTCGGGCGGCGTCCGCTGAAGCGCCGCTGGGCGATCGTGCACCTGGCGCACCGGCGGCTCTCGCTGGGCGAGGAGACGTTCGTGGGGCTGTGTCACAGTATCGTGGAGGCACTGGCCCCGGGGGCGTAGGCGGCGGTGGGGGCTTCGCTCAGGAGCTGGAGCGAGGTGGACCGCGTTGTCCCCGACGCGGTCGTGGGTGGGAGCAGTCGCAGACGGCGTTGCTCCACGGACGATAGAGGTGTTGTCGTGAGCGGAGTCCACGACGCGGTTGGGGGGCAAGCACGTCCCCCCGCAAGCGCCGGCGGAGGCTTCTACGCGCCGCGGGCGTCGTCGGTACAGACGCGGACGAGGCGGACGCCGGCCGAGGTGGCGAGAAGGGTGTCGCACCACTCCTTGGATTCGTAGCGGTACCGGACCTGCACGCCGCGGAATTGGCCGGAGGCGAGTCCGGCGCGGGCAGTGGCAAGATCGATCGGCAAGGGAGCGGTCATCGTCTGTGCTGCAGTTCTCGGTACCACGGCGAGGATCTCGGTGCAGGCGGCGAGGTCGCGGAAGAGCGCGTCGAGCGTCGCGGGATCGAGCACCGCCTGCGCGAGCGCGGGGAGCTGGGGAGCGGGATCAGCCATGCGGCGCCGGGGGCGCGGGCGGTTGCAGGACCGGAAAGGGCGAGTGGGTCGAAGGCGCGGCGGTGGTGGCGGGCGGGGGCAGGCCGGGCGGGCGCGGCACGAGGCGGATGGCGAGGCCGGGCGCGGGGCAGACCTCGTGGCAGATGCGGCAGCCGGTGCAGAGGGAGGGTTCGACGCGCGGGAGTCCCTGGTGGAGCACGAGTGCGCCGGGCACGGGGCAGCGTTCGACACAGGTGGTGCAGCTCGTGCCTTGGTAGGCGAGGCATTCGCGGCCGGCGATGACGGCGATAGTCGAATACGGGACGATCGGTGCGCGTTCGCCGGCGGGGACGCGGGGGGACGGCGGTGCCGGTACGGCCGGCGCGGGAGTGGTGGCCGCGGCGGCGGCGCGTTTCACCGGGTGAAACAGTCGGGCGAGCATGTCGCGGCGGGTGAGGCCGCGCGGGTCGTGAGGCGAGGGCACGGGCGGAAGGTGGGCGGAGTCGGCGGAGTTTTCGATTTCGAACTGGCGATTTCCCGCTGGTGAAGTGGCCCGGGCGTTTGGGCGACGGCCGATGCGTCGGCGCTTACGCGGGGAGTCCAGTCGGAGACTGGACCTACGGGGCGAGCGTACGGGCGAAGTTGTCAGCGGGTGGCGGTTGCGGCGGCGGGGGCGTTGGTCTTCCACTCGGCGATGGGGAGCGGGGGCGGGAGGCCGGCGGCGAAATGGCTGTCGAGCGTGGCGTCGGGCGCGTGGCACTGGGTGCAGCTTTGGCGGTTCGGGTGCGAGGTGCGCAGCGCGGCGGTGCCGCCGGGGCCGTGGCAGCTCATGCAGTCCTCGCGCATCCAGGTGGTGTGCGGGATCGTGGGCGGGGCGCCGACGTAGGCGCGGGCGCCTTGGCCGGACTGGGCTTTCCCGGCGAAGGAGTTGCCATCGGAAAGGCCCTCGGCGCGGGTGCGCCAGCCGCTGGCGGGGCCAACTGAGGACACGTGACACTGGATACAGTTGGGGTAGCGCGGGTGGCTGATCTGGGGCACCGCGAGTCCGGCGATGACGGTTGGCTGGCCGTGGCACTGGAGACAGGCGGCAGAGCTCAGTTGGTCGGTCGGGTGCGGGGCGAGCGGCGGGGCGCCATCGTATTGGCGACGGCCGCCTCCGCGCCAACCGCGACTGGACCGTCTCGCTCGCCACGCTCGCCCGCCCGGAGCCCGAGGCCCGCTTCATCCCCGCCGCTCTGACCGCCGCCGCCCTCGCGAAACTCCGCGCCCCCCGTCCCGGCCGTCGCCAAGACGATGGCGCCCCGCCGCTCGCCCCGCCCCCGCCCGCCCACCTGCGCTCTGCCGC
>JAEXPQ010000026.1 GCA_023446735.1 Verrucomicrobiota bacterium | reverse complement strand
GGTTTCGGAGAAACCGCCCTACCGACGGCGAGCGTATTCCTCGCCCTCGCCGCCGCGCTTCCGCTCTCCGCCGCCGATTTCACCCGCGAGTCTGCCCTCGCCCAGGCGCAGAGAACCCATCCCGCCGCCGCGCTCCCGCCCGACGAACTGCCCGCCGGTGTGCTCGCCACCGAGAACCTCGTCTACGCCTCACCCGCCGGCGCCCCGCTCGCCCTCGATCTCTATCGCCCCGTCACCGGTGGCCCGCACCCCGCCGTGCTCGTCATCCACGGCGGCGGCTGGGACTCGGGTGATCGCACGATGGAGCGCCCCTTCGCCCGGCGCCTCGCCGCCGCGGGCTTCGTCGCCGTAACCGTTTCCTACCGACTTGGCGAAGCCGGCCGCTTCCCCGCCGCGCTCCACGACCTGAAGGCCGCCGTGCGTTGGCTCCGCGCCCACGCGCATGAGCACGGCATCGATCCGGCCCGCATCGGTGCTGTCGGCGGTTCCGCCGGCGGCCATCTCGCCGCCCTGCTCGGCGCCACCAACGGCGTCGCCGCCCTCGAAGGTCCGCTGTCCGACGGTAGGGCGAACCGTCCCGGTGAGCCGCGGCTCGGCGGGGACGCCCCGGCCCTCTCCAGTACCGTCCAAGCCGTCGTCGATATCGACGGCCTCGCCGACTTCACCGCCGAAGCTCTGGTCTCGCAACAGAACGGCAAACCCAGCGCGCCCTCGCGTTTCCTGGGCGGCTCGTTCACCGAACGTGCCGAGTTCTGGCGTCAGGCCTCGCCGCTCACGCATGTCGGTCCGGCCAGCGCGCCCACCTGTTTCATCAACAGCACGGTCACCAACCCGATCCTGCCCGGCCGCTCCGAGATGGCCGCCAAGCTCCGCGCGCTCGGCCTGCGCGCCGAAATCATCGTCGTACCCGACACCCCGCACACCTTCTGGCTTCTCCAGCCGTGGTTCAACGATGTCGTCGCCTCCACGGTCGCCTTCCTCCGTCGCGAGTTGTCGCCTCCCTCCGGGACTGTCCGCCCCTAACCCATCCCATTCTTATGAACCCCGAATCCTACCTCTCCTCCGTCTTTGGTCTCACCGGTCGCGTCGCCGTCGTCATCGGCGGCACGGGCGAACTCTGCGGCGCCATGCCCGAAGGCCGCGCTGGCGCCGGCGCCGAAGTTGTCCTCGTCGGCCGCAACGTCGAGAAGGCCCAGGCCCGCCTCGACAAGATCGCCGCCGCCGGCGGCAAGGCCTGGTTCCACGCCGCCGAGGCCACCAGCAAGGCCGAGCTCGAGGCGCTGCGCGACGCCGTCCTCCAGCGCTCCGGCCGTATCGACATCGTGATCAACGGCGCGGGCGTGAACTCCGCCACGCCGTTCTTCGACATCGCCGAGGACGAGTTCGACCGCATCGTGCGCGTCAACCTCAAGGGCGTCTTCCTCGGCTGCCAGGTCTTCGGCAAGTACCTCGTCGACCGCGGCCAGGGCGGCTCGATCATCAACCTCGGCTCCATGTCCGGCGTCGTCCCGCTGTCGCGAGTCTTCACCTACTCCGCGACCAAGGGCGCCGTGCACAACCTCTCCCTCAACCTCGCCCGCGAGTGGGCGCCGCACAAGGTCCGCGTCAACGTCCTCGTCCCCGGCTTCTTCCCGGCCGAGCAGAACCGCAAGGTCCTCACCCCCGACCGAGTCACCAGCATCATGGGCCACACCCCGATGAAGCGCTTCGGCGAGGCCCGCGAGCTCATCGGCGCCACCCTCCTGCTCGCCAGCGACGCCGCCGGCTCCTTCATCACCGGCGAAGAGCTCATCGTCGACGGCGGCTACCACGCGATGACCATCTGAACCCCGCCGCCTCTCACCCGTCCACTCTCGACAGTCAACCGGCCCCGGTTACCGCATCCATGAAACCCATCAACGCCTTCCTCCTCGCGAACAACCTCCGTATCGCGCAAAACCCCTGCGTCAGCCCCGACTTCTGCCTCGATTGGCCCTCCCTCCAGCAGAAGTTCTTCGATTCCGCCGCCGCCGGCCTGCTCTTCCACGACAAATCCGGCTTCGAGACCGCCGCCGGCCGCTGGACCCTCGTCGAGGACAAGGCCACCGGCGACTGCGCCTGGCGCCTCGAATCGAAGATCGCCGACGCCACCTCCGTCCTCAGCGACGGCGTGCTCGTGAAGCCCGGCCGCACCATCTTCCCGGCCTCGTGGGAGAACCTCCTCGCCCTCAAGAACCTCATCCAGGAGCACGACACCGAGTCCACCATCTTCCCCACCGCCACCGAGCAGCTCGGCCGCAGCACCCTCGGCGTCGGCGCGCGCTTCACCACCCTCCACTGGCCCGCCGTCGAGTGGGCCATGAGCGCCCTCGAGATCGGCGTCACCGCCAACCAGAACTCCATCCCGCGCGAGCTCGTCTACGATGTCGACGCCATGCTCGCCGGAAAACTGGATACCGTTCCGTTCCCCTTCATCGGCGCCAACGTCCCCGAAGGCCACCAGGGCCAGAGCGTCGAGGGCATGAGCCACGGCTCCGTCCTCTCCAAGCTCAAGACCGGCTTCCACCGCCGCCGCATCGCCTGGAGCTTCAACGCCGACCACCAACCCATCGGCGGCAAGTTCGACATCCGCGAGGATGCCCTCGTCCGCGGTTGCCTGCTCGCCAGCTACATCACCTTCGACCTCTCGCCCGAGCTCGCGCTCAACCAGCCGGCCTCCACGGCCGACGTCCCCGCCGATCTCCTCGCGAAGGTCCGCGCCCGCGTCGCCGCCGCCGGCCTCTCGCTCGACGAGGCCGCGTTCGCCAAGCTCGTCGGCACCGTCTGGCCCTCGCTGCAGAAGATGAAGGTGCGCGACGAGAAGTACGCCGCCGCCCGCGCCAAGGCGTTCACCACCGCGGTCGGCCGGAAGTACCTGCGCGAGCTCTCCATCGACGAGCTGCCCGGCCTCACCACGCCGGAGACCACCGCCGTGATGCTCGCCTTCTGCGAGGCCCTCGGCATGCCGGTCAACTTCGTTGCCCCGGCCTTCGGCTTCCAGAAGAACATGCCGTATCCGGACAACACCGCCCTGCGCGCCCTCATCGCCAAGCAGTGGGCCGTGTGCGAGAAGTTCGGCGTCAGCATCGGCTTCCACTCCGGCTCCGGCAAATCCGCCGAGAACTACCAGATCATGGGCGAGGTCACCGGCAGCCGCCTGGAGATCAAGACCAGCGGCCGCTACACCTACGAGATGAGCCTCGCCGTCGCCGCCTCGAAGAACCCGGCCGACCAGGCGTTGTGGAAGGACTGGTACCGCTTCACCCTCGAGCTCGCGCTCCTCGGCGCCTTCAGCACCGACGCCACCGAGCAGAAGATGGCGCGCAGCTTCATCACCACCGCGCTCGCCGCCTGCGGCAAACCCACCGAGGTCTTCGCCGGCGCCGCCGCGACCCGCGCCGCCCTCGAGGCGCTCCCGGTCAGCCCGAACCACATGTTCGTCTTCGAGTACAACTTCCTCTACGTGCTCGCCGGCGGCGGCCGCGCCGAGAAGGCCGCCCTCGGCGACCACACGCCCGCCGGCTACGCCCAGCGCGCGCGCTTCTACGCGATCAGCGCCGAGGCGCGCCTGCTCTTCGCCAAGGGCATCGCGAGCTATCTCGTCTTCCTCGCCGAGAACACCAGACTCGTGCCCGCCGAACGCTGCGCCGCGGCCCGCGCCAAGCTCGCCGCCTTCACCAGCTACGACGAACTTCTCAACGACATCGCCCGATGAAACCGTTCATCCACGACAACTTCCTGCTCCACACGGAGGCCGCCCGCGACCTCTACCATTCGTTCGCGAAGGACGAGCCGATCTACGACTACCACTGCCACCTGCCGCAGAAGCTCATCCTCGAGAACCACCGCTTCGCCGACCTCGCCGAGATCTGGCTCGGCGGCGACCACTACAAGTGGCGTGCCATGCGTTCCAACGGCGTGCCCGAGCGCTTCGCCACCGGCAACGCCACCCCGCGCGAAAAGTTCGACGCCTGGTGCGCCGCCGTGCCGCACACCCTCCGCAACCCGCTCTACCACTGGTCGCACCTTGAGCTCACCCGCTACTTCGGCCTCGACTGCCTGATCAACCCAGCCAACGCCGACCGCATCTGGTCCGTCGCCAACGAGCGCCTCGCGACGATGCGCGTGCACGACATCCTCGCCGCCAACAAGGTCGCCGTCATCTGCACCACCGACGACCCGGCCGACTCGCTCGAGCAGCACGCGCAGATCAACCAGCTCGGCATCAAGACCCGCGTGTATCCGACCTTCCGACCCGACAAGTCGATGATCGTCGACCAGCCCGCGGCCTTCAACGCCTGGCTCGAGAAGCTCGCCACCGCCGCCAAGACGCCGGTCAACAGCTTCGACAACTTCCTCGCCGCCCTCGACCGGCGCCACGCCGACTTCCACGCCGTCGGCGCCCGCGTCTCCGACCACGGCATGGAGCAGTGTTTCGCCGAGCCCTGCACCGCCGCCGAGGCCAAGGCGATCTTCGACGCCGCCCGTTCCGGAAAAGCCGCGACGAAGGCGGAGTTCGCCCAGTTCGCCTCGTTCATGATGCTCGAGTTCGGCCGCTGGGACGCCAAGCGCGGCTGGACCAAGCAGCTCCACCTCGGCGCTCTGCGCAACAACAACACCCGGCTGCTCACCGCCCTAGGGCCCGACACCGGCTTCGACTCCATCGGCGACTTCCCACAGACCGTCGCCCTCTCGCGCTACCTCAACACCCTCGACTCGTCGAACGAGCTCCCGCGCACCGTCCTCTACAACCTGAACCCGGCCGACAACTACGCCTTCGCGACGATGATCGGCAACTTCCAGGACGGCACCGTGCCCGGCAAGATCCAGTACGGCAGCGGCTGGTGGTTCCTCGACCAGAAGGAGGCCATGGAGTGGCAGCTCGGCGCGCTCTCGAACCTCGGCCTGCTCGGCCGTTTCGTCGGCATGCTCACCGATTCGCGCAGTTTCCTCAGCTACGCGCGCCACGAGTATTTCCGCCGCGTGCTCTGCAACCTCCTCGGCACCGAGATGGAGAAGGGCGAGCTCCCGAACGACCGCGAACTCGTCGGCAGCATGGTACGCAACATCTGCTTCGCCAACGCCCGCGAGTACTTCCGCCTCGACCTCGACCCCGCCTACGCCGCGAAGACGTAACCCTGCACTTCCGAGAAGGGCCGCGCCGCGGCGCGGCCGCCGCCGGTCCGGAGGTAGGGGCGGTTCT
>JAEXPQ010000312.1 GCA_023446735.1 Verrucomicrobiota bacterium | reverse complement strand
GGGGGCGGGGGGGGGGGGGGGGGGGGTCCTTTCACGGCGGGGGGGGGGGGTGTTGGCGGTGCGCGCGAGTTCTGCGCGGATGGCGGCGCCGAACTCGGCGACGGTGAGCGGGGCCGCGGCGCCGGGGACGGCGGTCCCGGCCAGGGCGGCGAGGTCGCCGGCGGCAGTCACCGCGGCGCCGTCCTGCCGGGCGACGTATTCGCGGCTTCCCTCCGTCACGATCCAGTAGCGGCCGTGGGTGATGCCGACCAGAGGGCAGACGGCCGTGCCGTTGCCGGCGATGAACAGGATGTCGCGATCACCCGTGCGCCAAGCGGGCAGACCGGGGATCGTCAGACTACGGTCGCCGATCCGGCCGCCGAGTTGCGTGAATTCGAAGTGTTGCGGCGGCGCGCCCTTGAACGTCTCCTGCACGGCGACGGTGACGACGGTGACGATGACCGCCTGGCCGGACGGCGACTTCTGCCATTCACAGCGGAGACCGACCACTTCGGTGCGGGCGATCAGCTCGGCTTTGGCGACCAGAGCGGAAAACGTGGGCACGTCCACGGTGAGGGCTTGGGCCGCCGCACCGGCGAGGGCCGCGGCGGCGAGGAGGATGGAGCGTAGGATTGAGGTCATGATGAACGAAGGATGCGCGGATGCGGCGAAGGACCGGGTCTTCGACAGGGGGCGCGGAAAATCCCCGCGGCATCATGACAGCGCCCCGCCCAACGACTCCAGCATAAACCAAGGCGGTACGTGGGGCGGAAGACACGGATGCCCCGGGCCGACGGAGAAGCATCGGCCCCAGCTCGACGAGGTCGTCCCGGGGCGGCGCCCGCCCGCGCTTTCGGGCCTCAACCACTCGGTTGCCGCGGAAACCAGCGAGCTGGCGCGCGCTCCGGAAGGCGCGTGCCAGCACAACAACCTATAGTTTCACCGTCACGGCGATGGTTCCTCGACGATCTGGGGCGTCACGTCGGTGCCGGCCGGATCGAGGAGGCGGGTGGCGATCTGCTGGGCCGGGGCGGCGCGGCCGCAGGAGTCCTGACCGGCGCCCATGGTGACTTTGGCGAGGCCCTGCACGGTGATGGCATCGCCGTTGGGCTGGGCGAGGGAGGTGCCGGCGATCTTGATGGCGGCGGTGCCGCCGGGACCGAAGAAGAGGTAGGGTTGGGCCGTACCGCTGGCCGCGATCCCGTGGACGACCACCAGACCGCCCACCGACGTGGTGTTCGGCGCATAGAGGCCGGTGTAGCCGACGGTGGCGTTGTAGTTGGCGTTACCTTGGTGGATGCCGCCGAGGCCTCCATTGGTGCTGAGGATGCCCGCCACCGCGATGTCGGCCCAGCCGGCATAGGCCGCATCCGGGCGGGTGACCCCGGGGTTGGTGGCGGTGCCCACCGAATAGATCGTGAAGTGCGTGGTCTGATCGGCGCCGACGAGGATGATCGTCGCCTTGCCCTTCATATACTGGATCCCGCTCTGGTTGTAGAGAGCAGGGGCCATCGGGCCCGAGGGGGTATCGAGATTGATGGTGATCGCACCCGCACCGGACATCTCGACCTGGACGATGCTGTCGTTCTCGTCGAGGTACGAGCAACGCGCGATCTGTCCCGGATCGGCGGTGAACGTGCCCGCGGCGCCGGTCAGGAGAAACTGGTCGTAGGTCGCGCCGTTGGCATGGTGGATGTTCTGCCATTCGTCGCGCGTCGTCACGGAGCCGGCGGTGCGCTGGCCGGCGGGCGGCACGATCCCGAGCACGGCCGGCTGGGACAAGGTTCTGTCCACGCCCGAGACCGCGACGTCGTAGAGACCGGCGTCGGCCGGGCCGGCGGTGGGGAGAGTCAATGTGGCGGAGGTGGCACCGGGAAGCGCGACTCCGCCCCGGTACCATTGGTAGGCCAGAGGGGCGGTGCCCGTGGCCTCGACGGCGAAGGCGACGGCGTTCCCGCTCGTGGCGCCGAGCGACCGCGGTTGCGCGGCGATGGCGGGCGCCCGTTCGGTCGATTCGAGCACCAGGTGCGCCGCCGTGAGGGCCGGCAGTGTCACCGAAAAACGGTTGCCCGCAAGAGACGTGATCCGGGGCCGTTCGGAGATCGCAGGGCCGGTGGAATCGAACGCGAACCAGCGCGCGGAGGAGTAGGTGCGCGGGCCGGCGATGGTGCCGGCGACGGTGGTGGCGCCGTCGTAGTTCTTGTTGAGCAGGATCAGATGCAGCTTGGACTCGTCGCGGGAATCGAGGGCCGCATGGGCCGAGGCGATCGCGTTGTCCGAAACGCGGGCGGGCACGGAGAGGTCGCCGAACGTGCCGCCGGCGCCGTCGTAGTTGCGGTAGAGGCGGAAGGCGGCGGCGGAGTACGCGGCGTCGGTGTGCAGCTGCCAGAGGTTGGCGGCGTAGACGCCGTAGCGGCCGAAGATGCCGAGGTAGTCGGCCTGCGCGATGCCGCCCGAGATGTGCCCTTCGCCGCCGGCGTTGTATTCGGTGAAGGCGAGCTTCGTGCCGGGGTAGAACGCGTCCATCGACGCGCGGACGTTCGGCAGCAGGGGGAGAAAGCTCGAGAACCACTGGCCGATCCAGCTGTTCTCCACGAAGGTCGGATCCCACAGACCGCGCGGGGCCTGCAGGCGACCTTTGTTGCACTCGATGTTCGTGTAGTCGGTCGTCTCGGAGACGCGGATGCCGCCGGCGGCATGCTCGCTGTAGTTGTGCAGATCGAGGACATCGAGCAGACGACGGCCCTCCGCGGTCGAAGCTTGGCGCATGCGGTCGAGAAAGTAGTCGACGAACCAGCGGTAGCGGCCCGCGCCCTTGGCCTGCTCGGTGGCCCAGTCGGGCGCTCCTTGGAAACTATAGTAGCCCGAGAACCCGTAGCTGACGAAGCCGAACGTCTCGGCCGTCGGATCGATGCGTTTCACCGTCCGGGCGAGATCGATCGAGCGGGAAAGCAGCTCGACGCAGGTCGGTTGGCTCGGGTGCAGGCGAGCGTGGGTGTGGGACCACAGGTCCGGCTCGTTGTCGAACGCGTAGGCGCGGATGCCGCGCGGGGATGAGGCCGGGCCGTAGCGGTCCACAAGCAGCCGGAGCAGCTCGTCGGTGTAGACATAGCCGTCACTGACATCCGGAGACGCGAGGAGCGGGCCGTCCTTCGTGTTGCGGACCTCCGCCCAGCGCGGCGAGGGCGCGGCTTCCGCTGCGCTGACCGTGCCGTTCTTGTCGCGGGCGACATAGCCGGCCATCGGAAGCGTGACGATCGAGTAGCCGACACCTGCGGCCAACCCGCGGTCGTGGAAATCGGTGATCGAGATTCCGGGCACGTTCGCCTGGTCGCGCGGGATCCCGTTGGTCATGAAGCTGTCGCTGCTGTGGTACCAATCGCTGCCGGCATTGGAGGCGTTGTTCTCCCAATTGTAGCCGGTGATGCGGTTGCCGCCCATCCGGCGGGCGGTGACGGGGGCCCCGGCGATGTCCTGGTTGGTGCCGTAGACGTAGGGGCTGATGGGGGTGCGATCCGACTCCGGATCGATGTCGACGGTGATCGAGACGTCGGCGGCGAAGAGCCCGGTGGCGAAAAGCAACGGGACGATGGCGAAGCGAGGGAACGTGGGGGGCGGCGGCATCGGGGGTGCGCACGACAACGGCGGCGCGGGGCGGAGGCAACGTGGAACCGCCCCATTGCTCGCGAGTCCGTTCCCCGCGTGAATCGAGGCCGGGTTGGCTCAGGGGCCGGGAGCGGCGATGTTGGTCACGTCGGTCCCGGAGAGATCGATCAGGCGGGCGGCGATCGATTGCGCCGGCGCCGCCCGGCCGCATGAGTCCTGTCCCGCCCCCATTTGCACGCTGCGCAGCCCCGCGACGGTGATCGGATCGGTGCTCGGCTGGGCCAAGGAACCGCCGGCGATCTTCACGGAGACGGATCCGCTCGCCGCGAAGCGCAGGAAAGACCGGGCGTCGGCGCCGCCGCTGACCTCGTGCAGGACGGCGAGCCCGCCGACGGATGCGACGTTCGGCGCGTACACGCCGGCGAAGCCGCGATTCGCCCGGTACCAGGCGTTGCCCTGGTGGATACCGCCGAGCTTGCCGTCGGTGGCGGTGATTCCGGCGGCCGCGACCTCGGCCCAGCCGAGGTAGGGGGCGTCGGGGCGGGTGACGCCGGGGTTGGTGGCGGTGCCGACGGAGTAGATCGTGAAATGGGTCGAGACATCGGCGCCCGCGAGCACGAGGGTGGCCCGGCCCTTCATGTACTGGATGCCCGGCTGGTTGTAGAGCGCCGGAGCGAGCGGCCCGGTCGCGTTCTCCAGCACCACGGTGATGGCGCCGGCGCCGGACATCTCGACCTGCACGATGCTGTCGTTGGAATCCAGGAACGACAGCCGCGCGACCTCGCCGGGATCGGCGGTGAAGGTGCCGGCGGCGCCCGTCAGCAGGAACTGGTCGTAGGTGGTGCCGTTGGGATGCCGGATGTTCTGCCAGGCGGCGCGCGTGTCGACGTTGCCGGCGGTGCGCCGGCCCGCTCCCGGCAGGACGCCGAGCACGACCGGGGCGGAAAGCACCTCACCGCCGGCGCCGGTGGCGACGCACTCGTAGAGGCCAGCCTGTGACGGAGTCGTGGTGGCGAACGCCAAGATGGCGCCGGTGCCGCCGGCAACGCCTACCCCGTCCTTGTACCACTGGTAGCTTGTCGCGCCGGAAGCGGTGACCGAGAGCGAACTGGCGGCTCCCTCGGTCGCGGTCACCGCCGAGGATTGGTTCGTGATCGCCGGGGCCGCTGTCGGCGCGACCTCGAGCACGGGCCCCGCCGGCCATGAGCGGCCGGAGATCGTGGGAGCCACGGAGAGAAAGTAGCGGTCGCTGGACGGCGGAAGGAAATCGAAGGAGGGGACGGTGGTCGCGGTGACCGCCTCGTCGGCGGTGGAGTAGAGATCGACGAACGAGACCTGGTCGATGTACCAGCCGAAGCCGTCGGTCGTCTGGTCGAAGGAGCTTTCCGCGACCGAGTAGCGGTAACGCAGGAACACCGCGCGGCCCGCGAAGGCGGTCAACGACACCGACCGCGAGACGAAGCCCGTTTCGCCGGCGCCTCCGGTGCCCGCTTGGGAATAGACCGAGGTCCAGTTCGAACCGTCGAGCGAGGCCTCGACATGTGCGACCTGGGTGTCGGTCGCCCACCCGAGCCGGCTTTGGAAGGTCAGCCGCCCGGCCGGACCGACGATGAAGCGTCCGGGGTAGGCGAGGATCTGGCTTTGGGTCGTCGGATGCGCGAGGTGGTAGGAGGCGGTGCCCGCCTTCTTCACGGTCGTGGACCGCGGAGTGAAGGAAGGCGATACGGAGGCGACGACGGCCGCGAGGCTGTCAGCGGAGTCGTCGGGGGCGGGGGCCTTTCGCGTGCGCCGCCACGTGTAGCCGGTGGCGCCGCCGATCACGCCGGTGGTGTACCGACTGGTCCGGCCCAGCCCCGGGGTGGCGGAGCCGGCGACGACCGGTAGGTGGTAGGCGGGGACGAGGTCGACCTTGGCGTTGGTCGCCGCGGCGAGGGTGACGGTGGTGGAGAAGGTCAATCCCGGGCCCTCGAATGCGACCGCGCGCGCGCCGGCCGCCGAGGGGACGGGGACGGCATAGCCGCCCGAGGCGGCGGTGACGCCGTAGAACTCCGCCCCGTCGACCGCCACGAGCAGGCCGCCGATGCCTTCGCCCGGGGTGTAAAAGCCGTCGGCATCGCGATCGTAATACGCGACCCCGGTGACGAAGGTGCGCGAGGAGGAGGCGAAATCCTGGGTCACCAGCTGGGGGCCGACGGTGTTGCCGGCGTAGGTGTTCGTGCCTTCAACCACGCCGATGCCGATCTCGCGGAAGTTGCCGTGGATGTTGACCCGGTGGCCGCGCGTCGGCTGCATGCCGCCGCTGCCCAGGCCCCAGTCGACCTCGAAACCGGCGTGCCCGTGCCAGGCGGAGAAGGCGTAGCTGAAGACGTTCTCGCCGATGTTGGTCCAGGCGTAGCCCTCCGCGTTGATGCGTTGCCCCAGGGTGCGGCCGTCCGAACCGTCGTGGCCCTGGAAGGCGCGGGCGAACAGATCCTCGCTATGCGCGCGGGCGGCCCGGCAGAGCAGGCGGTTGAAGGCGAGCGGAGGCCGCGGGGGAAGCGCGCTCAACTCGCTCTGCATGAGGGCGAGATCGACTCCGAAATAGCCGTACGCGGCGACGATGTTGGGATCGGTGGCGGCCGCGAGCCGGGCCCCTTCGGCCGTCGGGTTGGCGCGGGCGCGGTTGATCAGCTCCAGGTAGTATTGCTCGAGGTCGCTCGGCTCGCCGATCGAGTATGCGACGGTCGCGGTCGCGAAGAGGCCCGCGGGTTCCTCGGCCGCGGTCGCCGCCGTGAGCGCCGGCGGCGGGGCGGGCGGGGCCTGCGGGACGATTCGGATCGGCGCGCCGGCGGCGGCGGACAGAAGGGCCGAGGAGAGAAAGGCGGCTGTGGAGCGAACCGAGTGGTTGAGCATGGATGAGACGGCCGGAGCGCGGACAACGGTACACCGGACGAGCGATCCGCTACTCAGAGCGTTCCGGGGCACAACCCAAGGCCTATTTCTGCCCTGTTTTTTACGGAGCGGTCGCTTGCAGCGCCGATGGCTGGTGGGGTGCGATCATTTGGGACGGCGTACCGCGCCGCGGTCTCGGTCCCCGCCCAGGGAACCAATCTCTGCGCAACGCCGAGGTTTCCTATTCGTACCGGACGACCCGAAAGAAGTCCCGCGAAGTGTTGATCGTTCTCGTCCGAGTATAGAGGGCGCCGTCGCCGTAGAATCCCGCCGGCGCGATCATCGTCCAGTCGACGAGGTCGGCGGAGTGCTGGATATAATAGATCTCACCGATTTGGGTCTGAAACGTGAGGGCAACGCGATCGGCCGCGGTCTGGGTGATCGCCAGTGGGTCGACCTCGAGTACTGGCAGGGTCGAGAGCGCCGCCACCGCATCGATGTCGGCGCCTACCGTGTCGCCGCGTTTCTCATCCGCTGCGGGGTCGTCGGTCAGGCGCACGTAATAGAAGCGCTTCTCCTCGCCACTCGGAATCGCGGCGATGGCGGGAACGGCGTCGAGGTCGATGGTGGACGTGGCGCCGCCGACCTCGCCGACGGGGATCCACGCGAGACCGTCGCGGCTGATCGCGACAAAGGTTCTTTCGATATCGGGCCCCACCTCGAAGATGCACAGGTCGTGCTTCTCCGTGCCGTCGGCCACGAGCACGTTGTTGGTGAACTTCAGGACGATGCGCCCGCCGCATCCGAGCGAAACGGCTCCGGTGCCATTGTCGCCCCCGGTATAGTCCGGCCATTCCAATGCCTGGTCGGAATCGAGGAACTTGCCATTGGTCGGTGCCGGTCCTCCGCCAAAGAGATTGTCGTAACTGACGACCTCGTCGGCGAAGGCGATGGGGCCGTAGGGTACGGCGATGGAATTGTTGCGCGAGTCGAGGTAGACATCCGCGAACCCCGCGGTGGCGGCCAAAGCGAAGAGGGCGAGCGGAGCTTTCACGGAGTGCGGTCGATGTTCCAAGCGGTGGAGGGGAGGTGGGTGAAAAGGGCCCCCGGGTGGCGATCGGAGGTGCGATCCAAACGAGGTGGTCTACGGCCCGGTCACGAGGCTGGCGGTCACATCGGTGCCGGCATCCGTGACCAAGCGGGTGGCGATCTGCTGGGCGGGAGCGCCGCGGCCGCAGGAATCCTGGCCGGCGCCCATGGTGACCTTTGACAGGCCGCGGACGGTGATCGAATCGCCGTTGGGCTGGGCGAGGGAGGAGCCGGCGATCTTGGCGGACACGCTGCCGTTGAGGCCGAAGTAGAGGTAGGGGACCGCGTCGGCGCTGGCGGTGACGCCGTGGACGACGACCAGGCCGCCGACCGAGGTGACGTTCGGAGCGTAGAGGCCGGTGTAGCCGACGGTGGCGTTGTAGTTGGCGTTACCTTGGTGGATGCCGCCAAGGCCTCCATTGGTGCTGAGGATGCCCGCCACCGCGATGTCGGCCCAGCCGGCGTAGGCCGCATCCGGGCGGGTGACACCGGGGTTGGTGGCCGTACCCACCGAATAGATCGTGAAATGGGTGGTGGTGTCGGCGCCGGCGAGGATGATCGTCGCCTTGCCCTTCATATACTGGATCCCGCTCTGGTTGTAGAGGGCAGGCGCCATCGGGCCCGAGGGGTTATCGAGGTTGATTGTGATTGCGCCGGCGCCCGACATCTCGACTTGGACGATGCTGTTGTTCTCGTCGAGGTAGGAACAGCGCGCGATCTGGTCGGGATCGGCCGAGAAGGTGCCGGCCGCCCCGGTCAGGAGGAACTGGTCATAGGTCGCGCCGTTGGGGTGGTGGATATCCTGCCACTCCGGCCGGGTCGTCACCGCGCCGGAGGTCTGCGCTCCCGCCGGTGGGAGCACGCCCAGCACGACGGGCGTGGAGAGGACACCGCTCGCACCGTTCGAAACGAGCACATCGTAGATCCCGGTTTCTCCGGAACCAATCGACCCAAGTGAAAGCGAAGGCGAGGTGGCACCGGCGATGATTCGCCCGCCGCGAGACCATTGGTACGATAGCGGCGCGGTGTCGGTGGCTGCGACGGAGAGCGTGGCCGCAGCGCCGGAAGTCACGGCGGCTGATGCGGGCTGGGTTGAGATGGTTGGCGCGGATCCGGCGGAGACTGAAAAAGTCGTATCGCGGGTGGCGAAATCGTCGGCGGTGTTGAAGAGCACGACGTCGACCGTGTAGGTCTTGCCGGGCAGGAGCGAGCCGGTCGCCGTGCCGTCGTCGTTGAAGATCACTGACGTCTGGCCGGGCGGGATATCGTCGCGACTCCAGGAAACTCCGTCGCCGCGGACGATCACCCAGTAGTGGTCGATCTCGGGAACGGTGGCGCGGAGGTCGTTCCAGCGGATCGTGACGAGGCCCGCGGTCTCGGTCACGGTCGGAGCCGGGGCGTCGGCGATCCAGGACTTCACCGTGTCTTGGACGATCTCTCCGGTCCCGTCGGCATAACGGATATCGAAGGAATAGGCGGTGCCCAAGGGCGGATAGGCGCTGGGAGTAACGATCGCGGTGAAGCCGCCCCATTCGGCATTGGGAGCGAGTGGAGTAGCCGGAATATTCGGACCGGTCACGGTCACGCTGGCGATTGGCAACGCGCTTTCGGTGCGCAGTCGGTAGAAGTAGCCCGTCTGGGGAAGGTTGTGCCCGGTCGCGAGATGAACCGTCGCCTTCCGCTGGTTCCCGTGCACCTTCCAGCCGGATGCCGTTTTCGTGAGCCAGCCGAAGCCGTTGGAGTCCTCTTTGGTGTCGGGTTCGGTCCAGGCCGGCGCTTCGCCGTTGTTGAGGGTGGCGTCGCACGAGGCGTGTACCGTGGCGCTGTTCCCCGAGATCTCGATGCGGTCGATGGTGTAGTTGAAGGTCAGGACCGAGGGGAGGATCTCCGCGAGGTCGCTTCGTGTGACTGCGAGGTCCCTGCTGTAGTGGACATAGTCCGGTGCGAAGAGGGCCATGAGGCCGACAAGGTCGTGGGTTTCCAGGCGGCTCTTCAGGGAGGCGAAGAGATCGCGAATCTGCTGCTCGTCGCTTGGGGTTGTGGTCGCGGGATCGATCTCGACTCGAAGGTTGGAGAGGTAGGCCGCTCCGGCGGTGGCGGTCTGGAACTCCGACGAGCCGACGAGGATCAAGGTGAGCGTGTCGGAGGCGGTGAGGCCAAGGTTGTAGGTGCCGTTGGCGATATTGATGGTCCCTTGTGGTGTCCAGGTGTAGCCGCCGGTCGCTCCGTTCGCATCGTACAGATAGGTGATCGTATGCGCTGCTGCGTTGTAACTGATCTTCAAGGCTATGTCAGCGACCGAGGCACGGAGGTCGCCCAGCAAGGAGGGGGCATCGGTGCCGGCGATCCGCACATCGTCGTCGAGCGAGTAGCCCTGGTCGGAACCGCCCCAATTGCCGTACTCGAAACCCCACGTTACGTGGGTATCAATCCAGTCGCCGGTTCTTCCGACCCCGAGGAAGAGATCCACGAATTGTCCGACCGTGGTGAGGGTGAATGAACTGACGTGCATGTCGACCTGGGCGCTCCAGTTACGGTCGATCGGCAGCGTCGACCCGCTCCACGGGGTGACGGCCCCTTCGTTGGCGACACTTGTCGTGAGGTAGTTCATGCGCCCGCCGGCGACCGACAAGGTGGTGGCCGCGGATGAAGTGGTAGGCGTGCTCCACATCGCCGGATTGGTGAAGTTGTCGACGATGGTCTCGGCGGTCAGGGCCGGAAGGCTTAGCACGAGGGCGAGGACAGCCCAGGCGCCGCGGACTGAAAAGAGGAGCCGTTTCATGGCAGGTGGGTGCGAGGGGTGGAAGAGGGGGCGCGCTTTGCCGACTGGACGTGGGCTTTCGGAAACCCGGACCGTGAGAACTTCGCTGGTGGGCTGGACAGCCAACGTGTCGGCTAACCTGTTTTGACGGGATTACCCGTTGCGCTCGCGCCTGCGTTCTAGGGCGCTGGTGTTTTGGCAGCCGCGGAGAGCAACAGGCTATGGTGGCTTCCGGCCGCCACGGCTGCGGCATCGTCGGCGACGCGAACCGGCGCGTTACGATCGGTCAACGACCCATCGCCCAGTTCGCAGTTGCTGTTCTCACCCATGCCCCAGACCGAGCCGTCGATCTTGAGGAACAAGCTATGGGCAAGGCCGGCCGAGATCGAGGCGACTCCGGAGGCGATCTGCACTGCGGTGTTGCGATTGGTGAGGTCGCCGGCGCCGAGCTGGCCGACATCGTTGCGTCCTGTGGCCCAGAGGGTGCCATCCCGCTTCAGCACCAGGCTGTGCTCCCCGCCGGCTACCGCCATGGCCGCACCGCTGCCGACACTGCGCGGGGAGGCGTGGGCGAAATAGCCGTCGTAGCCGCCGCCGAGCCGTCCGTACTCCGAAAGCCCCATGGCCCAGAGCGAGCCGTCGGTTTTGACGAAGATGCTGTGCATCGCTCCTGCCGAGATCGAGGCGACCGAGTCGGCGATTCGCACCGGGGTGTTGCGCTGGATCTGGGTCCCGTCGCCCAGTTGTCCGGCGGTGTTGCTCCCTGTCGCCATCAAGACGCCGCCGGTCGTGAGGAATAGGCTATGGTAGGTTCCGACCGACGCGGCGGCGACGTTGTCGGCGATCTTCACCGGGGTCAGGCGCGTGGTGGTGGTGCCGTCTCCGAGTTGCCCGTAGGCGTTGTTGCCCATGGCCCAGAGCGAGCCGTCGGCTTTGATGAACACGCTGTGGTCCCAGCCGGTCGCCGCAGCCACGACCCCATCGGCGATGAAGGCCGGGGTCTCGAATGTTTCGAAGAGCGCTCCCGTTCCGCCCAAGCCGAGGCGGCCCCGCAGGTTGGAGCCGAGGCCCCACAGCTTCCCGTCGGTGGTGACGAACAGGCTACAGTCTTCCCCGGCGGCCATGGCGGTCACGGCCTGCGCCATGGCGGTGGGGGTCGTGGTTGGAATCGGCAGAGCTCCCAGGGCACGGACGATCGACGAGCCGTTTCCGCGCAAGGTTCGGCCGGCATCGGCCCCCATGCCGAGCGAAACCGTCGCCGTGGCGCTGTCCAGTGTTGCGGCGCCTTGTTGGACCCGAACCCAGTAGGACGCGGTCTCGCGCACCGGAAGCGTCACCAATGTTGCGGTGGTGGCCCCGGAAATGGGGCGGGCGGTGTCGCCGCTTTCACCCTGGTACCATTGATAGGTCAGTCCGGCGCCCCTGACTTCGACATGGAACGCCGCATTGCCACCACGGCCCACCGTCATGTGGCTCGGCATCCGCGCGATGACGAAAGAGGGTTCGACAACGATGGTGCCGGTCACGTCGGACTGATCGTCGGTCACGAGCGCGGTCTGGATCGCCTGCGCGGGAGCCAGCGCCCCGGTCGAGGCCTGGCCCGCGCCCATGGTCACTTCCGACAATCCCGAGACGGTGATGCCCTCGCCGTTGGGTTGGGCCAGGCCGCCGCCCGCAATCTTGACGGCGATCTGCCCGCCCGGTGCGAAGTAGAGATAGGGGATCGCGGTGTCGGTGGCGGCGATGTCGTGCACGACGATCAAGGAGCCGAGGGTGTGCACCGTCGGGGCATAGATACCGGTGAAACCGGTGTTCGCGTTGAAGCCGACGTTGCCTTGGTGGATGCCGCCGAGTCTCCCGTTCGTGCTGGTCACTCCGAAGGCGGCGATGTCCGCCCAGCCGCGATACGCGACATCGGGGCGCACGACTCCGGGGTTGGTCAACGGGCCGACCGAGTAGATCGAGACATGGGTGGTCTCGTCGGCGCCGGCGAGGATCACGGTCGCTTTGCCCTTCATGTACTGCACCCCGGCCTGGTTGTAGAGCTGCGGCGTGGCCGGTCCGGTGGCGCCGGCGAGCACAATGGTGACAGCGCCCGCGCCGGACATTTCGACCTGCACGATGCTGCCGTTGGGGTCGAGGCTGGAGCAGCGTGCGATCTCTCCCGGGTCGGGGGTGAAGGTGCCGGCGGGGCCGTCGAGCAGAAACTGGTCATAGACGTTGCCGTTGGGGTGGACGATGTTTTGCCACTCGGGGCGAGTTGTAACATTGCCTACGGTACGAGCCCCCGCCGGAGGGATGACCCCGACCACGGCCGGGCGGGACAGCACTTCTTCGGAACCGATCGAGACCGCGACGTCGTAGATGCCGGCATGGGCCGGGGAGAGGCCGATCAAGGGCAGGTTAGCCGCGACGGCATCGGGAATCGGGACACCAGCTTTGTACCATTGGTACTGCAGTGGGGACTCGTTGTCGCCCGAGGCACCGACGCTGAGCTCGATGTTCTCTCCGGCGACGCCGCTCCGGGTTGCCGGGTGGGCGCTGATTAGCGGGTGCGGGGGCAGACGCACGATGCGGAAGCCCCAGTCCCAGAGCTTGCTGATCGGGTCCCGGGCCGTGCCCCGCGGATCGTAGGTGGATTGGAATATTCCATCGTCAAAGGCCGAGGCACCGCCGCCCAATACGCGGGAGTTGGCCGCCCCGGACAGCGGGGCCGTGTCGAGCCATTCCCAAACGTTGCCGGCTTGGTCGAACGTGCCGTAGTAGCTGGACGAGTGCTCGAACTCGCCGACATCGGTGGCGGGCACCATGTTGCCGGGGATGAAGCCCGATGGCGTGTAGTTGGCGTTGTTGCCGGGGTCGGGATTCGCCGCCGAGGTACCCGGTCTGGTGTTCGTAGCGGTGGGATACAGCCAATAGCCGGCGGCGTCGCCGCCCTTGGCGGCGGGCTGGTAGAAGGCGGCCTTGCACCACTCGTCCACGTTGGCGATGGCGACGCCGCCGTTGGCCCACGCCGTAGCGTCCCGCGTGATGGTGGTGTTGGGTGGATTGGTGACCCCGTTGAGGTTGTAGCAGCCGGTCTCGGTAGTGGTCGGACCGCAAGGACCGACCGGTTGTCCGTTGGTCAGCCAGTTCGCGAAGCGGGCGGCACACCAGAAGGAGACGCAGTTCACGGGCTTGTTGGCCCGTTCCGCCCGCGCCGCATAGCGGTAGGATCCGGATGAACCGGAACGATCGATCCCGCCGTAATCGCCGCGCGCCATCAGCGGCGAGTAGAGCTCGTGCGGGTCGGTGGCGGCCACGGCGTTGAGGAAGGCGGCGTACTCCGCGTTGGTGACTTCGTAGGTCCCGATGTAGTAGGGATAAGCCACTGCTCCCAAACCGGTCGTGGGGTGGGCGGGATTGCCGGCATCATCGACCTTGACCGTGCGGACATTGATGGCGGCAGGGGCCGACCCTACGGTTGCAGCACTGATCGCGAGCAGCAGAACCTTCACGCTTGTTTTCATGGAAGAGGAGGGCGGAAACGTTGGCAAACGGGACGCAGTCTGCGGAGGGAATGAGAAACTTCGTGCTGTGAAGGTGACCGTTCTGTGCGACGAGCCAGGTGAGGATGGCTCTACGGCCCGACGACGGTGGAGCCGGTCACATCGCTGCCGGCATCCGTGACCAAGCGGGTGGCGATCTGCTGGGCGGGAGCGCCGCGGCCGCAGGAATCCTGGCCGGCGCCCATGGAGACTTCGGCGAGGCCCTGCACGGTGATGACATCGCCGTTGGGCTGCGCGAGGGAGGACCCCGCGATCTTGACGGACACGCTGCCGTTGAGGCCGAAGTAGAGGTAGGGGACGGCGTCGGCGCTGGCGGTGACGCCGTGGACGACGACCAGGCCGCCGACCGTGCCGATCGTCGGGGCGTAGAGACCGGTGCAACCGAGCGCGGCGTTGTAGTTGACGTTTCCTTGATGGATACCGCCCAGGCTCGTATTTGCGCTGACGATCCCGGAGGCAGCCACATCGGCCCAGCCGGCGTAGGGAACATCCGGGCGGGTGACGCCGGGGTTGGTGGCGGTGCCGACGGAGTAGATGGTGAAGTGCGTGGTCGCGTCGGAGCCGGCGAGGACGATGGTCGCCTTGCCTTTCATGTACTGGATGCCGCTCTGGTTGTAGAGCGCGGGCGCCATCGGGCCGGCGGCGGTGGTGGGATCGAGGACGATGGTGATCGCGCCTGCGCCCGACATCTCGACTTGGACGATGCTCTCGTTCTCGTCGAGGTACGAACAACGCGCGATCTCATTGGGATCCGCGGAGAAGGTGCCCGCCGCGCCGGTGAGCAGGAATTGGTCATAGATGGCGCCGTTGGGATGATGGATGTTCTGCCACTCGTCGCGCGTGGTGACCGCGCCGGCGGTGCGGGTGCCGGAGGGAAGAACGACGCCGACCACCGCCGGCCGCGAGAGCACATCCTTCGTTCCGGAGACGAGCACATCATAGATTCCGGCCTGTGTGACCTCGAAACTCGCAAGGTCGAGACTGCTGCCGGTGGCACCGGCGATCCGGCGTCCGCCGCGGAACCATTGATACGCCAACGGCGCGGTGCCCTCGGCGGTGACCGACAGGCTGAGGTTCATGCCGATGGTCGCCGTGCGGCCGGTCGTGTAGGCGGTGATGAACGGGGGGACGCGTACAGTCACGGCGATGGTCTCGCTGTCGACGGTGCCGGCGGTGTTTGCGATGCGGACCCAGTAGGAACCGCTGGCGGCGAGCGGCGGGGTGGTGAACGATGCGCCGGTCGCCCCCGCGATGGGCTGGGTGGTCGTGCCTTTGGCGCCGAGGTACCATTGATAGGTGAGCGGGGCGGTGCCGGCGGTGGTGACGGAGAGCGCGGCGCTCTGCCCGCTGTCGATGGTGGCGGCTTGCGTCTGTTGGGTGATCGCGGGCGGCACGGCCACCGTCACGGTGGCGGTCTGGCTGTCGGCGTCGGGGACGGCACCGTTGGAGGCTCGGACCCAATACGAGGTGGTCGCGGTGAGGGCCGGGGTCGTGAAGGAAGCGTTGGTGGCGCCGGCGATGGGGTTTGCGGTGTCGCCGGAGAGGCCCGTGTACCACTGGTAGGCGAGCGGCGCGGTGCCGATGGCGGCGACGGTGAGAGTCGTGCTCTGGCCGCTGGTGATCGACTTCGCGGCGGGTTGCGTGGTGATGGAGGGCGGGATTGGATACTCAAGGATGAGTGCATGCTCACCTCGGCCATTGGCGACGCAGGCGAAGACGTTGGTCGCGAGCGCGGTCGGGGAGCTGTAGTCGACCGTCTGCCCGTTGCCAAACCGCCCGTAGCTGCCTTCGCCCATGCCGTAGAGGACACGGTCGTTCGTGATGAAGTAGGTGCAGTTCTTGCCGGCAGCCACGGCCACGACCCGGGCGCCGCCGGGTACGGTCACCTGCGTCAGGGTGTGCGTCATCGTGTTGTCCGCGTAACCGATGCCCAACGCACCGGCGGTGTTCGTGCCCATGGTCCAGAGGGTGCCGTCGGTCTTGTAGATGGCGCTGTGAAAGCCGCCACAGGCCGCACCGGCGACGCCGGAATCGAGAATCTTGACCGGGACCTTGCGGTCGCCGCTCGCCGGTTCGATGCCCAACCGGCCCTTGTCGTCGTTGCCCATGCCCCAGAGCGATCCGTCGGCCTTGACGAAGAGCGAGTGCTCGAAACCGGCGGCGATCGATGTCACTCCGGTGGCCACGATCAACGGGGCCGTCACACCGCTGGCGACATCGAGACCGAGGCCGGGATTCTTGCCCATGGCCAGAAGCGTGCCGTCTCGCTGGAGAACGAAGCTCCGGTCGTTGCAGGCCGCCACGGCGATGGGGTCGGTGATCCCCCCGATCCGGACCGGGGTGGCTTTGGGGGAGTCGTAGTTGCCCTGCGCGAGTTCCCCGTTGTTGTTCGCCCCGACGCCCCAAACCGTGCCGTCGGCCTTGAGGAACAGGCTATGGCCGGTGCCGGTCGCGACGGCGACGACACCGGAGAGGGCGGTGATCTTCTTCGGCGCATGGACCTCGCCGTTGGTGAGCGTGACGCCGTCACCGAGACGTCCCGACGCTTGCAAGCCCATGGCGTAGACGGTGCCGTCGGCCTTGACGAAGAGGCTGTGCGCGTCGCCGGCGGCCGCGGCGATCACCGGCCAGGCCTCGGCCGGCGCGGTGAAGGTCGAGTAGGAGGTCGCGGCGCCCAAGCCGGTTTGGCCGCTGGCGTTGTAGCCGGCGGCGAAGAGCACGCCGCGGACCGGGGCCGGATCCGCACCCGATGTAGTTGAGGTTGCGAGGCACGAAAGCGCCGCAACGACCGCGCAGTACAGTCCCATCCGTCCGAAATGAAAGTTCTTCATATTCAATGCTCGACGGACGGGGGTTGCGCCGAAACGTCGATCCGGCGTTCCAACACGGTGGAGACTGTTTTGAAAAGACTAATACCGGGCGGCGCCGTCGAATTTACCAATTCGTCGCGTCCGCCTCACGCGGAGCCGCGGAGGAAGCGGAATCGATCCGCTTCATAGGAGTGCGCCGCGCTGTCCGCATCGCGGTATTTGCCGCGATGTTTCTCGCGGCTAAACCCGTCCGCTTCTGCGTGCTCCGCGCCACCGCGTGAGCCCTTGGGCCCTTCTGGTGCCTCCCGTGCCCCGTTTTCGTCGGGCGGGAATAGGGACGTGTTGCGGGGGGGGCGCTCCGGGCAGCCGCGCCGATCGGTTCCGTGACGCTCAGGCCTCGCGATAGGCCTGTTGGACGAACGCGATGGTGCGCGCGATCGAGGCCGGATGGGTGTTCTCCAGGAGGATGTCGATCGTGCGCGGCTGGCTCTTGAGCCACCCCAGGACCCGCCGGTAGTCGAGACGTCCCTGCCCGGCGCAAAGCTCCCGGAAGGCGCCGCCGTCGATCGTGTAGTCCTTGGCGTGCAGGATCCGGATGTGCTCGCCGAGCAGGCGGTGCGCGGCGTCGACGATCTCTGACTCGTGGTCGCAGTTGGTGGACCAGAGGAGGTTCACCGGGTCGTAGATCACCCGCAGGTTCGGCGAGCTCACGGCGTCGACGAGGCGGCGCAGACGCTCGGGCGAGGAGATCACGTAGCGCTCGACGGCCTCGATACAGACGTTGACGCCGCAGGTCTCGGCCTCGCGCACGAGTTCGCGCACACTCTCCAGGACGATGGCGAAAGCCTCCTCGCCGCCGTTGTCGGGATGGCGGGAGTAGTCCGCGTTGAGCGAGCCGGTCTCGGTGCCGACGATGTCGCAGCCGAAGGCCTTGGCGGCGCGCAGGTGATGTTTGAAACGCTCGAGCTGTGGGCGGCGCGAGGCGGGGTCGCGGTCGCCGAGGTTGATGTAGCAGCCGAGCACCGAAATGTGGATGCCATGGCGCCGGAACGTGTCGCGCACCTCGTGGGCGAAAGCGGCCGGAATGCCATCGATGTCCTGATCGAACCCGGCGATCGCCTTCACGGGGGCCAGTTGGACGCAGTTGAGGCCGTGGGCGGCGATCTGGCGGGCGAGTTCTTCGGCGGGCAGTTTGCCGAAATCGTGGGCGCGGACTCCGAGGTTCATGGGGAAAAAGGAAAGGCGTGGGGTGTGGACGAGGAGAACGGCGGTTGGGGGACCGTGCGGCGAGGCGGGGGTTGCCGGACAGTCTGGAGGAGCAATCAGGCGGATGGCGTTCGCCGCCCGGTGAATCGCCGTCAAAGCAGGACCGGTCTTCGCCCCGTCGGGGCATGCGAGAGCCGGAACGAGATGCGAAGCGCTGCGGGCGGAGAGTTCGCGGGGACGGAGGGCGTCCAGCCGGAGACTGATGAGAGCGCCCCGGGAGCGTGTGCCCGCGGCACGCAACGCCGGGTGCAACCCCGTTCAAATGGGGAAGGCCCGCGCGGTTCGTGGAGCAGTCGGAGCGGCTCATTTCCACTTCGGCAACAGCGTCGCCGCGTTCAGCAGTCAGCAAGACTGGCTGTGCCAATGGGTCCGCCGCAGGCGGTGGAAGAAGTACGGGCGCAAGCTTGGGCAGTACACGTTCGAATGATCAGGCGTACTGCTTCACGAGCTTGGTGTAGTCGCGGAAAAACGGATGCTTCGTCGTCTTCAGCACGCTGTAGAACACCGTCTCGGCGGGGAGGGCGTGGCAGCCGAGGTGTCGCAGGTAGGCGAGGGCGGCGGCGCAGTCCTCGGCGCGGCGGCCGCCGATCGCGTCCGTCAGCAGGGTGACGTTGCGCTCCGTGCCGATCAGATCGAGCGCGGTCTGGTAGATGCAGATCGGTGTTTCGATACCGACGAGGATGACGTGCTCGATATTCTGCGTCTCGAGATATTCGCGGAAGTCGTCGGCCTCGAGGGCGGAGAAGGCGTCCTTGGCGAAGACAGTCGGCTGGTCGCCGGCGAGGGCGAGGAGCTCGGGCTTGGTCGGGCCGAGCTTGGCGGGCACCTGCTCGGTGAAGGCGACCGGAAGCCCGAGGCCACGGGCGGCGGCGATGGCCAGGGAGGCGCGGCGCAGGAGCGCGTCGGCGCCCGGCGTGGCGGCGAGGAGCGGAGGCTGCAGGTCGACGACGAGCAGGAGGGCGCGGGCGAGCGGGGATTCGTTCATGCGTTGCCCCAATATCGACGACGGGCCTTCACCTGCACAAGCCGGCGTTCGGGGAGAATGTAGGCGGTGAGGGCGCCGCCGTAGGCGCAGGCGGTGTCGAGACAGAGCGACCACTTGAGCTTGTGGATCGTGGGCCGGGGCGTGTGGCCGTAGACGACGAAGGGCGGGCCGCCCCAGCGTTCGGCCCAGAGCGGGGCCCCGGGCGCCTCGGCCCGTTTGCGGGGCTGGCCGTGGGCGTCGATCACCTGGATGCGGGTGACGACCTCGGCCGGCTGTTTCTCCCACGGCTGATCCGGCAGGAAGCCGCCGTGGACGAAGACCGTGTTCAGATCCGGCTCGAAGTGCGTGAGCGGCATTGCCGCGAGGAAGTCCCAGTCGGCTGGCCGCAGCGTGGCGATCGTGGCGCGGTCCTCGTCGCGCAGCAGGCTGGTGTCGCCGCGGCGGCGCGAGCGCAGGAGGCGCAGTTCGTGGTTGCCGAGCAGGCAGAGGGCGCGGGCGGAGCGGGCGAGGTCGAGCACGAGGCGCGAGTCGGGCCCGCGGTTGATCAGATCGCCGAGCAGGATCAGGCGGTCGCCGCGCTGCAACTGCAGCCGGTCGAGGAGTTCGGCGAATTCCACGGCGCAGCCGTGGATGTCCCCGACGGCGATGAGGCGTCCGGTGCTCAAACGGGATTTGAGCTAGCTTCGCGCCCCGGGCGAAGTAAACAAATTTCCATGGATCTCATCCTCCAGCCCAGCGCGACGCAGTGTGTCGTGACCGCCACGGCGTTCCAGGACGGCGACCGCGTGGTCAGTTTCTTGGGACACGACGCCGCCGGGGCGGTGGCGCGGTGGGACCTGCTGGCGACGGCGGAAGGGCAGTTCGAGAAGCCGGCGGCGACGATCTGCCGCTGGGTCCACGTCTTCAAGCCGCGCGCGAAGGAGGAGAACACGGAGCGCAACCTCAAGCTTGGAGCCGAGACGCTGTTCACGACGCTTTGCGATCCGGCCGTGGAACTGAGCACGGAGAACACGCCGCTGGTGCAGTTCCTCGCGCTGATGCTCGAGCGCAAGAAGCTGCTGCGCCCGAAGGGGCTCACGGCGGATCGCGCGCGCCGGATCTTCGAACATGCGAAGACGAAGCAGCTCTACGAGGTGCCGGTGGGCGACCTCACGCCGGAGTTCTTCGTGAAGGTGCAGCAGCAGCTCGGCGTGCTCGTGGGCGAGCCGAAGAAGAAGGCCGAGGCGCCGCCGGCTGCCGCCCCCGCTCCGGCGGCACCGGCCGAGCCCCCACCCGCGGCGACCGCGGGCGAAGGCGAGCGGCCCGCCGCCACCGCCTGAATGTCGCGGCCGGCTCAAGGATTGCGCCGGGCCGCCGCGCTTGCAGGCTGGGGCATCCCCTCCGCCCCATGAAGCTGCCGTACGCGTTCGTGCTCCTCGGACTATTCCTCCACGCCATGACCTTCGCCGTCGCATCGAACGAGAGTTTTGTCCAGGTCGACGGCCGGCGCTTCCGGCTCGGGAGCGAGCCTTACGCCGTGTGCGGCACGAACCTGTGGTACGGCGCCCACCTCGGGCGGCCGTCGAATCCGGCCGGGCGCGTGCGGCTCGTGCGCGAACTCGACCGGCTGCAGGCGCTCGGCGTGAACAACCTGCGCGTGCTCGGCGCGGCCGAGCGCAGCGAGGTGCCGCGGACGCTGCGGCCGGCGTTGCAGACCGCGCCCGGCGAATACGACGAGGACGTGCTGCGAGGGCTGGATTTCCTCGCGGCCGAGGCGGGCCGGCGCGGGATGCGGCTGGTCGTTTTCCTGAACAACTACTGGGACTGGTCGGGCGGCATGGGGCAGTACCTCGCGTGGGCGACGGGCGAGCCGGCGGTCGGCGTGCACATCACCGAGTGGAAGCGCTTCAACGCCACGCTGAGTCGCTTCTACACCGACGAGGCCGCGAACGCGCTCTACCGGCGGCACATCGCGCGGCTCGTCGGGCGCACCAACACGGTGACCGGGCGCGTCTACCGCGACGACCCCGCGATCATGACCTGGCAGCTCGCCAACGAGCCGCGGCCGGGCGAGCGCGAGGGCGAGGCGGACGCGGTGTGGGCGGCGTTCCGCCGGTGGGTCGACGAGACCTCGGCGTACATCCATTCGTTGGATTCAAACCATCTGGTGACGACCGGCAGCGAGGGCTCGATCGCGTGCGCGTACAGCGACGAAAAGTACCGCGAGCTCCACGCGCTGCCGGGCATCGACTACGCGGTGTTCCATCTCTGGCCGAAGAACTGGAGCTGGTTCGCGCCGAAGGATCCGGCGGGCACGATCGAGAACACGCTCACGCGGACGCGCGACTACGTGCTGCGGCACTTCGCCGAGGCGGCCCGGATCGACAAGCCGGTGGTGTGCGAGGAGTTCGGGCTCGATCGCGATGGCGGGCTCGGGGTCGAGGTTCCCACGAGCTGTCGCGACCGCCTCTACGCGGAGGTCTTCTCGCTGATCGAGTCGTCGCGCAGCGCGGGCGGGCCGGCGGCGGGCTCGAATTTCTGGCTGTGGGGCGGGGAGGGCCGGCCTCCGGAGTTCGGCGACACCGCGGTGGACGGCATCGGCGCCGGGGACATGCTGCAGGAGGAGCCGGGCCGGAACACCGTCTTCGATTGCGATGGGAGCACGCTGGAGGTGATCCGCGGGCATTTCGCGCGGCTGCAGGCCCAGCGGCTCGCGGCGCTGCCGGTGCGCGGCGGACTGGGAAAGACCGTCTTTCTCACGATCGACGACGGCCCGACGGAGGCGACGCCGGCCAAACTCGGGTATCTGGCGGCGCAGAAGATCCCGGCGGTGCTGTTCTGCCCCGGTTGGCGGATGGAGCAGCATCGCGGGATGGTCGTCGCGGCGATCCGCCAGGGCTTTATCATCGGCAACCACTCGTACGACCATCCGTTCTTCTCGCAGCTCAGCGTGGAGGACTGTTGCACGGAGATCCGCCGGACGGAGGCGATCATCGAGTCGTTGTACGCGGAAGCGGCCGTGCCGCGGCCGGCGAAGTATTTCCGTTTTCCCTATCTCGACAAGGGCGCGCTCACCGGCTCCGACGGGTTCGCGGCGCCCTCGGCCGAGGGC
>JAEXPQ010000220.1 GCA_023446735.1 Verrucomicrobiota bacterium | reverse complement strand
CAGGAGTAGGAGCAGGAGCAGGAGTAGGAGCAGGAGCAGGAGTAGGAGCAGGAGTAGGAGTAGGAGAACGAGAACGAGAACGATGGCGGACTCTGAACCCTGAACCCTGAACCCTGAACTCTGAACCGGCCCGGGTTTACCGGGAGGGCGGAGGGGTCAGCAGGCCGCGGAAGCGCAGCCACTCCTCCGCGCGGCGGGGCCAATCCGATGCGGTGCCGAGGCCATCCCGCATGCCCATGCCGTGTCCGCCCTCGGGGAAGACGTGGAGCTCAGCGGAGACTCCGGCCGTGGTTAGGGCGCGGAAGAGGCGCAGGCTGTTTTCGACGGGAACGGATTTGTCGGCTTGGGTGTGGACGATGAAGGCCGGAGGAGTGGTAGGTCCGACCTGGTTCTCCAGGGAGAGGAGTTGCACGAGCTCCGGCGCGGGGCCGGGGCCGAGAAGCGCAAGGCGTGAGCCGGCGTGCGCGAAGGGATCCTCGAATGTGATCACCGGGTATAGGAGAACCATGAAGTCGGGACGGGCGGACACGGTGTCGATCGGGTGTTCGGTGCGGCCGAGCGGATGCGCGAAGAGCGTGCCGGCGCAGGCGGCGAGATGCCCGCCGGCGGAGCTGCCCATCACGCCGATGCGGGACGGATCGATCCGGAATTCGGTGGCGCGGGAACGGACCAGGCGGATCGCGCGCAGGACGTCCTGCAGCGGGGCCGGGTGGCCGTACTCGCCGATGCGATTGGTGAGGACAAAGGAGGCGACGCCCAAGGTGCTCAGCCAGTTCGCGTACTGCACGCCTTCGCGGAGGCGCGAAAGCCCGACATACCCTCCGCCGGGGCAGATGACGACGGCGGTACCGTTGGGGCGATCAACGGCGGGCGGGAAGAATTGCAGGGTCGGTTCCTCGATGCGGGTCACCTTGCCGTTGGCGTCGACCAACTCGGCCCCGAGCGGGCGCCGGCCGCCGGGAATTCCTTCCGACCAGAGGGGAAATGGCGCTTCGGGCGCCGCGAGCAGTGCGGAGGTTAGGCAGAGGCACATGACGAGAGCGAGGAGGCGGGGGGCGGGCATGAGTGACGGGAATGTGGATGGGCGAACGCTGACCACCGAACTTTGAACACTAGATCTGAAGTCCGAGCGGGAGCGGGCGAGCGAGGCGCGTGCGGTCGCAGCTTGCCGGCGGACCGGGAGCGCGGTGCGGGATAGGAAGATTGGCACGTGCCGAGCGAGGACGGTCCGGACGCGAGAGCCGACCCTACGCGTAAGGGCGATGGAGCAAAGGCGGGAGAGCAAGTTGGAGTAGGAGCATGGGAGCCAAACGCAGCAAGCAGGGCTGAACCTGCACGCTGGATCGGCCCGGGGTGGGCACGTTCGCAGGCCCGCCGCGGTCGGCCAATCGGGGTCGCCTCGGACCGTCAAGCGCGCCCGTAGCCTTCCTGCTCCAGGCGGTGGCTCGGACGCCTTGTTCGTGGAGGCGGCTCCGTCGCGGTGCGATTGCTCCGAGGGATGCCGCGAGGAGTGAGGCTGCTGCGACCGGGCGGGGTCGCAAAAAAACGGAGTCGGCGCATGCGGACTGTCTGAGGGGTGGTGCGGTTGTCTCCCGGGCATTGTCCAATTCCTTGCGTCCATCATCTTGCAGATCCCCAGCACCGATCCTAGGTGCGCCGCACTTACCGGCGTCCGGTAGGCGCGTCCATCATCCCCCAGAGTCGTTGCTCTCCGCTCTTTCGACCAGAGACGTCAACCCCCAACTCCAGAACTATGAGCCTGCATCAGAACCCGTCCCGTGCGGACAGACGCTACCTTTCGGTATCGCTGTTGGCATTGCTAGCCTCCTCGACCGGCCTCGCCCAGGAGGCCCAACCCGCCGCCGCCCAGCCGGCCGCTCCGACCGTGGGCGAGGAGGAAGTCGTCGTCCTATCCCCGTTCATCGTCGATGCCTCGAAGGACCAAGGTTACTACGCCGAGAACACCCTCGCCGGTAGCCGCCTGAACACCAAGATCTCCGACCTCGGACCCTCGATCTCGGTCATCACCAAGCAGCTCCTCGAGGACACCGCCTCGGTGGACGTGAACGATATCTTCCGCTACGAGATCAATACCGAGGGTTCGCTGACCTACACTCCCGGTGTCCAGTCGTTGCGCAACGACGGCATCGCGGACGTGAACTCCGGCGTCGCGATCGGCGGCACGGTTGGCCAAACCAATGCGACGGCCAATCGCGTGCGCGGTCTCGGTTCGCCGACCGCCGCGATCAACTACTACCCGGCGGTCTCCCAAGTGCCGATGGACGCGTACAATGTGTCCTCGCTGGAAATCAACCGTGGCCCGAACTCGATGCTTTTCGGCATGGGCTCGCCGGCCGGTATCGTGAACCAGAGCTGGGCGACGGCCGTTCTCACCCGCGACTTCGGCCAGGCGGTGGCCCGTTTCGACAGCAACGGTTCCTACCGCGGCTCCGTGTCTTTCAACAAGGCGCTGATCAAGGATCGCCTCGCCATCTATGGCGCCGCGCTCTCTGACAACAAGCGCTTCGAGCGCAAGCCGTCCTACGACAACTCCAAGCGCTACTACGGGGCCATTTCGATCAAGCCGTTCGAAGGCACGACTATTCGCGCCAGCGTGGAATCCTACAAGAACGACAACCGCCGGCCGAACAGTCTGAGCCCGCGCGACTATGTCACGATGTGGAACAACGCCGGCCAGCCGATGTACGATTCGGTGAGCCGCAAGGTGACGTTGGCCGATGGCACGGTCAAAGGCGTCTACGTGCCGAATGCTTCGTCCCCGTACGCCCAGAGCGTGCGCGACTTCATCATGACGCTTCCGGGCTACAGTGCCTCGAAGTGGGGTGGGGCGCCCACGGGGCAGACCGTGAGCCCGACCAATGCCACCACCTACAACGGCGTGGCGATCTTCGGTGATCCGGCCATGACCAACACGTCGTCGGCCATGTACGTGCCCGGCATGTTCTATGTGAACAAGAGCCGCTCGGTGCAGCAGATCGTCGACGGCGAGTTGCTGAACTGGTTCCAGCCGTTGCTGGAGCAGAGCTACCGCACCACGTGGGGCACGGCGGCGAATCCCGCCGCGAATGCCCCGACCTATCCGACGGCCTCGCAGATCTGGGCGAATCCGACCTGGGCCGACATGTACAATCGCGGCTTCACGTCGCTCGGCGGCTTCGGCGTGCCCGCCACGATCGCGACCAACCAGTACAAGTACTCGGCGGTTACCGACAAGGCGATCTACGACTGGTCCGATGTGAACATCAACCAGATGAATTTCGGCTCCGACAAGCAGATGACGTACAACATCGAGCTGGAGCAGAAGATTCTCGACAACCTCTACCTCAATGCCGGCTGGTTCCGGCAGAACTTCCGCTCGGAGTCCCAGTTCACCGTGGCACAGCTCAACGTGGCGACGCTCTTCGTCGACACGAACAAGTATCTGCCCAACGGCCAGGCGAACCCGATGGCCGGAAAGGTCTATGTCGAGGACCAGGATCCCGACTACACCATCAGCAAGCAGGATCACGACCACTACCGCGTGATGCTGGCGTATACTCCGGACTTCACGAAGAACGACAATTGGACAAAGTGGTTCGGCCGGCATCAGCTGCTCGGAATGGTCTCCGGCCAGGAGTCCATGACCGGCCTCATCCGTCGCCGCATGTTGTACGTGGATAGCGCGACCACGGCCGGGAAGTACCGCTACCTGCCCAACCCGAACAACAACGCCGATGGTTCCGCCACGGGCTGGAGCTTCGGCACCGCCGGCCATCGTCGTCAGTTCTATCTCGCCGGCCAAAGCGACGCCAACGGCGTCGTGACGCAAAGCGCCGGCGAGTGGAATGTGCGCGACTATACCGGCGACATCACCGTGTACGACTACGCGTCGAGCTCGTTCCAGACCACCAACGTTACCGAACGATACATCGACATCGAGCCGAGCACCGGCCGCAACCAGCGCAAGCTCAAGTCGCTCAGCGCCGGCATGACGAACTACCTGTGGGATGATCGCATCATCACCACGTTCGGCGTCCGCGAGGACACGAACCGCACCCGTTCGACGACGACCGGACAGATCCTCTCCGGGTACAAGGGCACGGTGGTCGAGGCCTCGCTGACCAATCCGCAGAAGTGGGTCAACGGAGTCTTCCAGACCGATCTGATCAACGACCGTTGGCAGTATTGGGACGAACTCTCCGGGACGACCCGAACGCTGGGTGGCGTCTTCAAGCCGTTCAAGAACTGGACCTCGATCGAGCGCAACGCCAAGGGAGGTTCGATTGCCTGGCAGTTCTTGCGCGATTTCGGTGTGAGCTACAACAAGTCGAACAACTTCGATGCGCCCGCGACGACGCAAGTCGACGCCTTCGGAACTCCGCTGCCGAAGCCGCAGGGTGAAGGCCAGGATTACGGCTTCCAGTTCTCGCTCTTCGACAACAAGTTCTTCGCCCGCGTGACGTGGTTCGAAGGCACCAACGAGAACGAGCGCACCAATCCGGGCACCTCGATCTCCCGCCTCACGGGAAATGTCGATACGACGCTGTTCCGCAATTGGGCCCGCACGATCGCCTTGATCAACATGGGCAAGGATCCGACCGGTCCCGCCGCAGAGTTCGTCGCCGCGGCCGGCGCGGAGACGGCGGCGCTCGAGGCCGCCGCGGCGAAGATCTGGCAGTTGCCGTACAACTACTACAACGACATCGGTGGTATTTCCGCCACCCGCAATGCCGAAGCCAAGGGCGTGGAGTTGCAGCTGAACTATAACCCGGTCCCGAACTGGACGATGCGTCTGACCGCCGGCAAGCAGACCACCATCTACACCAACGTTCTGAAGGAGTTCGATGCGTGGTTCGCGGTGCGTAACCCGGTTTGGTCTGCCGCCAAGGCGTCCGACTACCTGCTGCCGCAATACCAGCACCTCGCCACGTACACGACTGAGGGTGGGCGCGCGGTCGACTTGACGAACTTCTGGACCAGCTACGGCTACGACACGAATATCCGGCTCGACCAGCCCGACGGCTACTACAACGCCCAGTTGTACTACAACGGTGTGGTGACCCCGCAGGTGTTGGTGGCGCGTGACCTCAACGGCCAGGCGGCTCCGGGCCAGCGCCGCTATCGTTGGTCGTACATGACCAACTACGTCTTCCAGACGGGTCGCATGAAGGGCTTCTCGGTTGGTGGCGGCCAGCGCTGGGAGGACAAGGCGGTCATCGGTTACCTCGGCAAGGCTTCGGGCGCCAACGGCACCCTCCTTGACGTCTCCGACACCACCAAACCGGTCTATGACAGCGCCAACTGGTACACCGACCTCTGGATCTCGTATTCCCGCAAGATCTTTGCGGACAAGGTGAACATGAAGATCCAGCTCAACGTGGACAACGTGTTCGAGAGCGGCAGCCTGCGCGTCACGGCGGTCAACTACGACGGTTCGCCCTACGCCTACCGCATCATCGACTCCCGTCTGTTCAAGCTGACCACCACGTTCGACTTCTGATCGGGTTTCAGAACGCTAGCTAGTCTGTTTGGTACTGCTTCGAAGGCCCCCTCCCGCAAGGAGGGGGCCTTCTGCGTTTTTGGGCCACTGCCGCCAGCGCAGCGCTGCAGTGACCGGATCGGGTGATCCGTGACGCGTAGCCCAAGTTCGTCAGTTTGAAGAGCGGCAGAAGAAAGTTACCGAGGGAAGCGGGTTGGGCGGGCCGGGGGCTTCATAGGTGGGTTTTGCGCCGGGGGCTTGTAGTGCCGAACACCCCCTTGGCGG
>JAEXPQ010000214.1 GCA_023446735.1 Verrucomicrobiota bacterium | reverse complement strand
TGGGGCTGGGGGGGGGGGGCCGCGGGGGGGGGGGGGGCGACGGCGGCGGGAAGGTATACGCGGACCTGCGTGCCGGCGCCCAGCGTGCTGCGGACCTGGATGAAGCCGTGGTGGGCGTGCACGATGCCCAGGGAGGTGGCCAGCCCGAGGCCGGTGCCCTTGCCGACGGCCTTGGTGGTGAAGAACGGGTCGAAGACGCTGTCGAGATGCTCGGGCGCGATGCCGATGCCCGTGTCGAACACGCCGAGCACGACATGGGGTCCGGCGGCGGCGCCGGGGTGGCCCGCCACGGCGGCCTCGTCGAGCTCGACGTTCTCGAGCGCGATGGTGAGCGTGCCGCCCTGGGGCATGGCGTCACGGGAGTTCACGCACAAATTCATCAGCACCTGGTGGAGTTGGGTGGCGTCGGCCTCGACGAGCCAGGGCTCGGAGTGGAGGTCGGTGCGGGTGATGATGTTCTTGGGGAAGGTTTCGCGGATGATCGCGAGCATCTCGCGCACGACATGGCGGAGCTGGACCGGTGCGGGGGTGCCGCCGCCGCCGCGGCTGAAGGTGAGCAGCTGCTGGATGATGGCGGCGCCGCGGCTGGCGCTGATTTCGACGGCGTCGAGGATCTCGCGGGATCCGGCGTCGTGGAGGCTCTCGCGCAGGATCGCGGGTGCCATGAGCATCGGGGCGAGGATGTTGTTGAGGTCGTGGGCGATCCCGCCGGCGAGGCGGCCGACGCTGTCGAGGCGCTGGGAACGGAGCGCCTGTTCCTGCAACCGGCGGCGTTCCGAGATGTCCTGCTTGATGGCGATGAAGTGGGCGATGCGGCCAGCTTCGTCGCGCACCGGGGTGATCGTTTCCTCCTCCGGCACGAGCGTGCCGTCCTTGTGGCGGTTGACGATCTCGCCGTGCCAAGTCTCGCCGGCGAGCACCGTTCCCCACAGGCGCCGGTAGAAGTCCTCGCTCTGTTGCCCGGAACGGACGAGGCGGCCGAGGTTGCGCCCGAGCGCCTCGTCCGCGGTGTATCCGGTGAGCGTGGTGAAGGCGGGGTTGACCGACTCGATGGTGCCGTGCGCGTCGGTGATGGCGATGGCGTGGGCGGCGGACTCGAGGGCGGCGGACTCGAGGCGCAGGCGCGCCTCGGTGTGTTTGCGCTCGGTGATGTCGATGGCGAGGCCGATGACGTCGGTCACTGCGCCGGCGGTATCGCGCATGGGGGTGTAGAAGACCTCGAACCAGATGGCTCCGAGCTTGATGGTTTCGTGAACCAGTTGGCCGGTAAGCGCGGCCCGGACCTGGACGCAAATCTGGGGGAAGTCGCGGTAGACCTCGTAGGCCGAGCGGCCGACGACCTCGCCCGGGCGCAATCCGAGGGCGATGAGTCCGCCACCCTCGGACATGCGGAAGAGACCGTCGGCGCCGATCTGGAAAAGCACCACGGGAGCGTTGCTGACGAGCAGGCGGAGCTTGGCCTCGCTGGCGCGGAGCGCGGCGACGGACTGCTCGCGTTCGGTGATGTCCTGGATGGTGCCGAAGACGATGTCGGCTCCGGCGTCGAACTCGGCACGGGAGTGGATGGTCGCGATGGCGCCGTCGCTGGGGCGCCGGATTTTGTAGGTGACCTCGTAGGGGCGGCCATCCTCGGTGAGGGCGCGCAAGCACTCGTCGAGCGCGGGTCGGAACTCAGGCAGGGCGATCCGCTCGATCTCGGTGCGGGTCCAATGGGCCGCCGGAGGCAGTCCGTAGATCGTGGCCGCGTGCGGGGAGGCCTCGATCAAGTCGGCGTGGAGCTTGAGGGTCCAGTGGCCGATGCCGGCGATCTGCTCGGCATGGGCGAGCCGTTTGGCGCTTTCCTTCAGGGCCTCCTCCGCAGCGTGGCGGCGGGAGATGTCGCGGGTGACGCCGACGACATCGATGCCCCCGCGGTCGTTGTGGATGAAGGTGGTGACGATCTCGGTGCGCGCGCTCGAGCCGTCGGCCTGAAAGTGCTCGACCTCGTGACTCTGGGTGACCGCCGCGGGGTTGCCGGCGAGGAAGTCCTTGAGGCGGGCGGGGAGGAGCTGGTTGATGCGCTCGACGGAGGCCGGGGTGAGCCCGTGCTCGAAGGGTTTTCCGACGAGGTCCTCCGGTTCACAGTTGCGCAGGCGCCGGATGGCCGGCGAGACGTAGGTGTAGCGGCGGGTGGCGAGGTCGATGATCCAGAGCACGTCGCCGGCGTGTTCCGCGAGATAGCGGTAGCGCTGCTCGTGGGCGACGCGCTCGGTGATGTCCCAGTTCACGCCGACTAGGCGCAGGGGGCGTTGTGTGTCGTCGCGCAGCAGCATCGCGTGCGCCTCGAGGTGCCGGATGGTGCCATCGGGTCGGAGGACGCGGAACTGGGTGTGGAAGTCCCGTTGCCCGGCGAGGGTCGCGTCGATGAGCTCGCGCATCCGGCGGCGATCCTCCGGATGGAGAATCGCGAACCACGTGTCGAAGGCGGCGCCGGTCCCGGGAGTCACCCCGTAGAGGGCGTGCATCCGTTCGTCACAGACGAGGCGGCCGGTGGCGATCTCCCAGTCCCAGGTCCCGAATTGGGCCGCTTGCGACGCGACAGCGAGCCGATGGGCGACGCCTTCGGCGGCGGCGCTGGCCTGGGCGCGTTGCCGTTCGGCGAGCAGGCGGGCCTCGTCGGCCGCGGCGCGGGCGCGGCTCTCCGTCGCGACGGCTTCGAGTTGGCGGCGGACGAGGTGGTTGAGCAGGAGCGCAGTGACCGCGATGAACAACCACCCCTTGAGCATGCTGATCCGGGTGAGCGTCGCGGGATCGGGGGCGAGGGCCGCGGCGAGCTGGTCGGAGAAGAGGATCCAGGCGGCTCCGAACGCAGCATAGATCGCGGCGATTCGCAGCGATTGCTGGGAGGTGGGGCCGAGGCGCATGCGGGGCGGAGTGTCGCCGGGCCGGCGGCGGACTCAACGCATTTTCCCGGCGCCGCGAGTTCGGTGCCCTATGCGGCCCGGCTTTAGCGCACGGCCATGAAGCCGAAGCGGAACTGCGTCTCCGCGCGTTCGTCGTAGTGAAGCAAGCTTTCCCCCCAGCCGTCGAAGAACTGGAGATGCAGGTAGCCGTGGACGAATCCGAGGGGGAAGAGGTCGTTGATTCTGGAGAATGGATACGAGGCGTCGACCAGGATGCTGCCGCGCCCGGAAGTGCCGACGCGGAACGTGGTGGCGAGCTTGAGGCTGTGCGGGTGCTCGAGGGCGAAGAGGAAGTCGCCGTAGCCGCGGAAGCGCTGGAGGTCGTCGTTCTCGCTCTTCTCGAGGTATCCGTAGATCTTCGGTGCGGCGCTGAAGCGCCAGCCGTCCGGCTTGCCCCAGCGCAGGATCGGGCGGGCGAAGGCGGTGTTGATGCTGCGGCTGTCGTCCCCGCCCTTGCCGTTGGATTCGTGCTCGAGTCCGGCGGCGAAACCGAGGTGGGCGCCGAGAAACTGTCCCCCGGTGCTGTGGCGATGGTAGAAGACGGCCGGCCGGTAGCTCGAGTCGGTGAAGGGCTTGGAGAGGGAGTGCAGGTCCCAGAGCGAGGTCTGGGTGTAGCCGAGGTAGACGTCTTCCCAGAAACCGCGCCCGGCGACCCGGTCGTCGGAAGGGCCGATCGGGCGGAACTTGAAGCTGAGCTGGAAGCGCGCGTTGAGCCCGTCGTTGTTGCCCACCGAGAAGTAGATCGGCTCGTGCGGCGAGATGCCGAGATCGCGGCGCGACGGCAGCGGAGCCGCGGATGGCACGGTCGCGGCGGTCGTGGTCGAGGGCGCGGCGCCGGCGGCGAAGGCCGGCGCGATCTCAAGGACCGCCCGGCCGGCTCCGACGGCAGTGGCATCGAGGACGATCAGGCCGGAGAGGTCGGCGGGCAGGCGACCGCGCATCCGCAGTGCGCGGAAGGAGCCGGGTGCGAGCGGCGTGGAGTCGGCCGATGCGCTTGGTACCGGGCGCAGCACGGTCGAGACGGCGCGGCCGTCCGCAATCGCGACCGCGGGCAGATCGCTCGGCGCGGGAGCGGGTACCGGTGTGTTCGTAGGGTTGGTCACCAACAACACGATCTCGAACTCGCCGCCTGCGGCCAGCGGCGCGGCCGGTGCCACCAGCACGGACTCAGCCGGGCACAGCGGCGCGGCAACGAGGAGCAGCAGGAAAAAGAGAGTGCAACGGGCGGCCATGCCGCAGGAAGTCGCCGGCGTCGGCCGATGGCAATCGAGGACACCGGCCGCGAGCGGGGGCGAGGGGGGGCGGCCGGCTTACGCGCCGGCGGGGCGCGGCCCTTCGCGCCACTGGCCGGGAGCGAGGTCGCCGAGCGTGTAGTCGCCGAAACGGCTGCGGTGCAGCCGGCGCACCTCGTAGCCGAAATGCGCGAACATGCGTTTGACCTGGTGGAAGCGGCCCTCGGTGAGCGTGAGCTCGACCTCGGCGCCGCCGCGGAGGACAAGCTTCGCGGGCGCGCAGGGCTTCTCCTCGTCTTCGAGCAGGAGTGTGCCGCTCGCGAAGGCCTCGACCAGGTGCGGCTCGGGCGCGCGGTCGAGGGTGGCCTCGTAGACCTTGTCGACGTGGTGTTTTGGCGACGTGAGGCGATGGACGAGCGCGGTGTCGTCGGTCAGAAGAAGCAGGCCGGTGGTGTCGCGGTCGAGCCGGCCGACGGAGGTCACGGCCGGGTTGCGGGCGAGCCAACGAGGCGGAAGCAGATCGTAGATGCGTTGACCCTCGCGCGTGTCGTGCGAGCAGACGCAGCCGGCGGGCTTGTGGAAGAGCACGAAGAGCCCGTCGGGAAACTCGAGCGGCGCGCCGTCGACGCGGACGTCGGCGGGTTCGGCTTTGGTCGCGGGATCGCGCTCAACCACGCCGGCGACGGTGACGCGGCGGCGCTGGATCAGCTCCTTCACCTCGCTGCGCGAGCCGAGGCCGGAGGAAGCGAGCAGTTGGTCGAGACGGCGTTTCATCGCGGCACGGTGCCGGTGGCGCGGAGGCGGTGCAAGGCCGGGCACAATCGAGTTGCGGTGGGGGCGCGGGTGCGTCCGATAGCGGCCCGCGCATGACCACCACCGCCTTCGCACTCCTCGACAACGGCTCGCTCAAGCCGGCGGCGACGCTGGCGTTGCGGCGGACGGCGGCGGCGCTGACCGGGCGGGTGGGGCGGGCGGTGGCTCCAGTGTCGTTGCTGCACTCGGGGAAGATCCCGGCCGAGGAGCTCGGCGGTGTCGCGGCGGAGACCTTCGGCCCGTGGGCGAAGCGGTGCGCCGCGGCCGGGGCGCGCGAGCTCGTGGTGGTGCCGTATTTTCTCGGGCCGAGCCGCGCGCTCACCGAGTATCTGCCCGAGCGTGCGGTGAAGCTGCGCGAGACCTGGCCCGAGCTGGTTGTGCGCGTGGCGCCGGCGTTGGGCGAGGGCGGTGCCGACGCGATCGATCGTCTGGCCGGTGTGATTGAGGAGCGGACACGGGCGGAGCTCGCGCGGCGACCGACCGGGGCGGAGCGGGCCGCGGTGGCGGTCGTCGACCACGGCAGCCCGGAGCCGAAGGTGACCGCGGTGCGCGATGCCGTGGCGGCGCGGTTGCATGAGCGGCTGGGGGCGACGGTGCGCGCGGTGGCGCCGTGTTCGATGGAGCGACGGGAGGGCGCGGAGTACGCGTTCGCCGATCCGCTGCTGGAGGCGTTGCTGGCGCAGGATCCGTTCGACCGCGGCGAGGTGATCGCGGCGATGCTGTTTCTTTCGCCCGGGCGCCATGCGGGGCCCGAGGGCGACGTGGCGCAGATCTGTCGCGCGGCGGAGGCGATACGGCCCGGCTTGCGCGTGACGATGACCGAGTTGCTCGGGGGGCACCCGGTATTGGTCGAACTGCTGGCCGAACGGCTCGATCAGGCGCTGGGTGCTACTCCGCTGTAGCCGGCGCAAGGGCCGCGAGGGCCGCGGCGGCGGCGGGGCTCTGGCGGACGACTTCGCCGATCACGAGCAGCGCGGGCGAGGGGACCTCGCGGGCGAGGAGTTCGGTTTCGAACGTGCCGAGCGTGGCCACGAGCATCTGCTGGTCGGGCAGGGTGGCGCGGCTGACGAGCGCGACGGGAAGGTCGGCATCGGCGCCGGCGGTGCGGAGGCGTTCGACGATGGCGCGCGCGGCCTTCAGGCCCATGTACACGACCATCGTGCAACGCACGCGGGCCACCGCGTCCCAGTCGACGCCGGCCCCGGTCTTGTCGGCGCACTCGTGGCCGGTGATGAACAGCACCGCCGAGGCGACGCCGCGGTGCGTGAGGGGAATCTCGGTACTGGCGGCGACGCCGACGGCCGCGGTCACGCCTGGCACGATCTCGAACGCGATGCCCGCCTCGCGCAGCGCCGCCGCCTCTTCGCCGCCGCGGCCGAAGACGAGCGGGTCGCCGCCCTTGAGGCGCACGACCTGGCGGCCGGTGCGGGCATGCGCGACGAGGATGCGGTTGATCTCCGCCTGCTGCGCGTAATGGTGCCCGGCGCGTTTCCCGACGTAGACGAGTTCGGCCTGCGGCCGCGCCCACGCGAGGAGCGCGCGATTGGCCAATTCGTCGTGGATGATGACGTCGGCCTGCTCGATCAACTCCTTGCCGCGCAACGTGATCAGGCGCGGATCGCCCGGACCGGCGCCGACCAGAAACACGGGAGGAGAGGAGAAAGGTGTTGACGACATGAGTTTAGTAGTTAACCCAACTAACCAACAACACAAGGCAAATGTCTACTTCCACCGTAAGCGACTCTCCTGCCAACGCCCCCAAGCTGGTGAAAAACGAGCTCCTCAAGGAGGCGTCCCCGAACCTCGCCGGTACCCTTGCGCAGACGCTCGCCGACTCGGCGGTCGACCACTTCAGCGAGGATGACGAGCAGTTCCTCAAGTTTCACGGCCTCTACCAGCAGGACGACCGCGACAAGCGCAAGACTGGCAAACAGTACCTCCTGATGGTCCGCGCCCGCATCCCGGGCGGCATCGTCCCGGCTGCGCAGTACCTCGCCTTCGACGACCTCGCCGCGAAGTACGGCAACTCCACCCTGCGCATCACCACGCGCCAGACGTTCCAGTGGCACGGTGTGGTAAAGTCCGGTCTCGGCCCGCTCATGCGCGGCATCCACGACGCGCTCGCCTCGACCATCGCCTCGTGCGGCGACGTCGTACGCAACGTCCTCGCGCCGCCGACTCCGACCGCCAGCCCGCTCATCCCGCAGGTCTACGCGCACGCCGCGCTGCTTTCCGACGAGCTCGCGCCGAAGCGCACCGCCTACCACGAGATCTGGCTCGACGGCGCCGAGCTCCACCTGCCGCGCGCGCAACCGCTCGCCGATCCCGCCGCCACGGTCGATCCGCTCTACGGCCGCACGTATCTGCCGCGCAAGTTCAAGATCGGCTTCGCGATCCCGCCCTTCAACGACACCGACGTCTTCGCCAACTGCCTCGGTTTCGTCGCGATCGCCGACCCGGCCGAGCCCTCGCGTCTGCTCGGCTACAACCTGCTCGCCGGCGGCGGCATGGGCATGAGCCACGGCAACGCCGCGACCTACCCGCGCGTGGCCGACGTGATCGGCTTCCTCCCCGCCGCGCGCGTGCTCGAAGCCGCCCGCACCGTCGTGAGGATCCACCGCGATTTCGGCGACCGCACCAACCGCAAGCACGCCCGCCTGAAATACGTGTTGGCCGAGCGCGGCGTGGAGTGGTTCCGCGCCGAGTTCGCCGCCCGGGCCGGCTTCGCGCTGGAACCGGCGAAGCCTTTCGAGTTCACCCGCCACATCGATCTGTACGGCTGGCAGGAGCAGGGCGCCGGGAAAAGTTTCCTCGGTCTCTACGTCGAGGCCGGTCGCATCAAGGACGTGCCGGGCCGCACCCTGCGCTCCGCGTTGCGGGCCGTCGTCGAGCGTTTCCAGCCCGAGGTTCGCCTCACCGCGCAGCAGAACCTGATCCTCGCCGGTATCCGCGCCGAGGATCAGGCGGCCGTCACCGCGCTCTTCGCGCAGCACGGCATCGACCTCGCGCGCCAGGGCAGCGCCTTCCGCAAGGC
>JAEXPQ010000201.1 GCA_023446735.1 Verrucomicrobiota bacterium | reverse complement strand
GTTCCGGGGCGAGGTCCCGCCGCCGGCGCCCGAAGGCGCCGCGCCGCCCGGCCCGGGCGAGCCCGCGGATTTGTTCGGCCGCGACGGGCCGCCCCGGCCCGACGAGACCCCGCGCCGCTTCTCCGGCCAGCGATCCCTGCTTCGCACTGCCGAGCCCGCCGCCTACTGGATCGACGTTCACCCCCTCCCGCCGCGCCCCGGGGCGAACGCGCCCGGGACGGTCCGGCCGGGGGCGGTCGTCGTCCGCGTGGACTCGCTGTGGGGCCTGCTTCGTCTCCTGCAGCTCACGACACCGCTCGCCGTCGGTGTGGCCGCGGTCGGTCTCTCCGCCCTCTTCTGGTGGCCGCTCGTGCGCGGCATCACCCGGGCGATCGGCGACCTCACGAAGGCGACCGAGCACATCGCGGAAGGCCGCTTCGAGACGCGGGTCCCGGCCGACCGCGGCGACGAGCTCGGCCGGCTCGGCGAGTCGGTGAACCGCATGGCGGCGCGGCTGGACCTGCTGGTCCGTGGCCAGCGCCGCTTCCTGGGCGACATCGCCCACGAGCTGTGCTCGCCGTTGGCGCGGCTGCAGATGGCGATCGGCATCCTCGAGGAGCGCGCGGCGCCGGAGCTGCGCGCCTCCGTCGCCGATGTGCGCGACGAGGTGCAGCAGATGGCGGAACTGGTGAACGATTTGTTGGCCTTCACCAAGGCCGGCCTCGGTCCCCGTGTCGTGAAGACACAGCCGGTCGCGTTGGCCCCGCTCCTCGCTCGCCTCGTCGAGCGGGAAGGGGAGGCGGCGCGCATCGTCTGCGAGCTTGCGCCAGGTCTGGCGGTGCAGGCGGATCCGGTGTTGTTGGACCGGGCGGTCGGCAATCTCGTGCGCAACGCGGTGCGGTACGCCGGGGCCGCCGGACCGATCGTCGTCACGGCGCAGGTCGCCGGCCCGGAGGTGCGCCTGACCGTGGCCGACGAGGGCCCGGGGATCGCGCCGGAGGCATTGCCCTCTCTCGGCGAGCCGTTCTTCCGTCCCGAGGCCGCGCGGACGCGCGAGAGCGGCGGGACCGGGCTCGGCCTGGCGATCGTGAAGAGCGCGGTGCTCGCCTGCGGCGGCACGGTGGCGTTCGCGAACCGGCGCCCGCGCGGCTTTGTCGCCGAGATTCGGTTACCGAGCGCCTGACCGGGTCTCGGGCGGACGAGGGGCGAGCGGCGAGCGCCGCCCCGGCGGTTGGTCGGACGGGACGCTTCCCGGGCGCTGCGGAGCGGCGCGTGGCGGCGCCTTAACCTGCGCTTAACAATTCTCCGGCCGCGCCCACACAAAGGATTTACGCGGGCCGGCTACTCTTGCTGCCAAGACCGGAGGGCCTCGTCCGTCCTCCCGCCCGCAGGGAGACGGCGGCGGCTCTCCGGTCCTTTGCCCACGATGATTCCGGACCGCCTCCAACGGCAGCGTTACGAGCTGAAATTCCAGATCGCCGAAGCCACCGCGCTCGGCTTGCGCGACTTTGTGCGCGCCTACCTCGAACCCGACGACTTTGCCGTCGGCGCCCGGGACTTCTCGTATCCCGTGCACAGCATCTACCTCGATTCCGAGGAGCTGGGGCTGTACCGCGCCACGATCAAGGGCGACCCGAACCGCTTCAAGCTGCGGGTGCGTTACTACGGGGAGGCGGAGGCGTCGCCGGTGTTCTTCGAGATCAAGCGTCGGCTCAACGACTGCATCCGCAAGGAGCGCGCGCAGGTCCGGCGCGACCGCATCGCCGCTTTGCTGACGGGCGACTGGCCCGGTCCGGACGATGTCGTGCGGCCCGATCCGGGCCAGCTCGGCAGCCTGCGCCGGTTCTGCGAGATCGCCGCGGAGATGCAGGCGTCACCGCGTTCGCACGTTGCCTACGAACGCGAGGCGTGGGTAAGCCCGGGAACGGGCGCGGTGAGGGTGACGTTCGACCGCGCGGTGTGCAGCGAGCCGTACGCCTCTTGCGAACCGACGGTCCGTTTCGCCGAACCGGTCGAGGTGTTTCCCGGGCGCGTGGTGCTCGAGATCAAGTTCACGGACCGCTACCCGAACTGGATCGGGGAGATGATCCGCGCGTTCGACCTCGTCCGGTCGGGAGCCGCCAAATACGCCGGGGGCATCGCGCTCGCCGGCGAGGATCGCTTCTGCGCTGGAGCGCGGCTGGGCGGCGTTCTCGCGTCCGGGTTGACTTTCCGTTGAACGACCATGTTCGACTCCTTCCTTCGCGGCGACCACGGGATCGCGCCCACCGACCTGCGGGCGGTGGCGCTGGGCCTGTTGCTCGCGTTCCTTTCCGGCCAGGCGCTGGCCTGGATCTACATGGCCACCCACCGCGGCCTGTCCTACTCCCGGGCGTTCGTGGTTTCGCTGGTGCTCCTGTCGGTCATCGCGGCGCTGGTGATGGCCGTGCTCGCGAACAACCTCGTGACGGCCTTCGGCCTGATGGCGGTCTTCGCGATCGTGCGCTTCCGCAACATGCTGCGCGACACCCTCGACACCGCCTACGTGCTTGCGACCATCGCCCTCGGCATGGCGTGCGGGCTCCAGAAGTTCACGACAGCGGCGCTCGGCGCCGCGACCATCGCCGCGGTGCTCGCGTATGTCCGGCTGGTCGACTGGGGCACCCGCCACCGGCACGACCTCATTCTTCACCTGCGCTGGACCCGCCGGTCCGACGGGCTCGCGGAGCTCCACCGCGTGCTCGACCGCCACAGCCGCGCCACCTTCTGCGCCAACCGTCGCACGCTCCCCGGCACGGGGAACACCGAACTCTCCTTCCGTCTCCTCCTGCGCGACCCGGCGCGCGCCGACGAGCTCCTCGCCGAGCTCGCCGCGGTGCCCGGCGTGGATGGAGTGGGCGGGACTGCGGCGGCCGACGAATCCGAAGTATGAACGCCGCTTCCGCTCCGCTTCCTCCGATTCCGGTCCCCGCGTCCTGTCGTTGGCGCGAGTTCCGCCGCCGCGTCCTGCCGGCGGTGGTCTTCGTCGCCGGGCTCGGGGCCGCCGCCCTGCTCTGGGACCGCACCGGGGCGGCCCCGAGCTTCCTTGCCGAGGCCGAGCCGTCGGTCGGCGGGGTCGCGTACCGGCAGGCCGGCCTGGTGTCCGCACTGCGGGTCGACCTGCTGCAACCGGTCGCGGCCGGCGAGGTCGTCGCCTGTCTCCAAATCGCCGAGCCGCAGGTGGTCGCCGCGACGCTGGCGACGGTGCGCGCGGAGATCGAACGTTTGCGGGTCGGCTTGGAGCCGCTGGCGCCCGCGCAACGGGTCCTGCTCGAGCGCCGGCGGCTCCGGCTCGATTGGATGAAGGAGCGGGTGGCGCTTGCGACTCTGCAGTCGCAGCTGGCGCTCGCGGAGACGGACCTCGCGCGGCAGACCCGCCTGCATCGCGAGGGACTGGTCTCGATCGAGGTCTTCGAGACGGCGCGCAACCTGCACGAGCGTCTCCAGTCGGAGAGCGCGCTCCAGACGGAGTTGGTCCGCACCACCGAGCCGCCGACCGCGCTCGCTGCGGCCGAGGAGTCCGCGTCCGCGGACCAGGCGATCCTCGATGCCGCGATCCGCGTGCAGGAGGAGACCCTGCGGCGGGTCGAGGTGGAGCTCGCGCCGGTGCCGCTGCGGGCGCCGATCGCCGGCATCGTCGTCCAGTTGCGCTACCGGGACGGCGAAAACCTCCCGGCCGGCGAGCCGTTGCTCGTCGTCGCCGCCGAACGGCCCCGGCGCCTCGCCGGCTATCTGCGTCAGCCGCTCGCGTTCGAACCCAGGGCCGGCATGGCCGTCGAGCTCCGCACCCGGTCCGGCCCGCGGCAGGTGCGCACCACCACGATCGAGCAGGTCGGCTGTCTGCTGGAGCCGATCCCGCCGGCCCATCTGGCGGCCGTCGGCCGCGCCGGCGCCCCCGACCTCGGTCTTCGCATCCACATTTTCCCGCCACCTGATCTCGTCCTGCGTCCGGGCGAGCAGGTCGACGTCGTCCTCGCCCCGGCCGGCGGCTGAGCGCCCGGCCGCGTTTTCCCAATGTCAACCAACCCACTCTCTCCCATGCCTCGATCCTCCACTCGTTTCCTTTGTCTTGCCGGTGCGCTCGCGGGCGCGCTGTTGTTCCCCGCGCTCGGTCTTGCCGGTGTCGACCGTGATGTCCTCGAGGACACCGACTTCGACAAGACCGTCACGATCGCCTTCAACGGCGCCTCCGCCACCGTCACCGGTGCGGACAGCGCCGGTGTCACAGTGGCCCCGGGCACCGGCGCCGCCGTGGCCATCGCGTCGACCGTGCCCGGCGTGCAGTACGTGCTCTCCGGCACCTCAAGCGCCGGTAGCTTGCAGGTCACCTCGACCAACCGCTGCAAGATCGTCCTCGACGGCGTGAGCCTCGCCAGCTCCGACGGCCCCGCGCTCTCCGTGCTCACGTCCGAGCGCACCTTCCTCGTGCTCGCCGAGGGCAAGACCAACACCCTCGCCGATGCCGCCACCTACGCGCGCACCGGCAAGGGCACCGTCCATACCGGGGGCAAGCTCCTGGTCTCCGGTTCGGGCGCGGTGAAAGTCTCCAGCCTCGGGGGCCATGGGGTGTATGCCGACAAGGACCTGCGCGTCCTCGCCGGCACGATCGAGGTGACGGCTGCGGCCAAGGATGCGATCCATCCGAAGAACGCCTTCGTGCTCGACGGCGGCAGCCTCGTCCTCGCCGCCACGGGCGACGGCGTCGACGCCGGCACCGGCATCACGCTCAACGGCGGGCGCATCGCGTTCTCCAGTACTGTGGCCGACACGAAGGCCCTCAAGACCGACGCCACCTGCACCATCAACGGCGGCCTCGTCACCGCCACCATCGCCGGCGACCAGTCGAAGGCGGTGTCCGCGGCCACGGGCGTGGTCGTGACCGGTGGCACGCTGCTGCTCGACCTCTCGGGCAACGTCGTCCTCACGGCGGCTACCACCACCGGCGGCACCGCCTACACGGATCCCTCCTACTGCACCGCGATCAAGTGCGACGCCGATGTCACCATCTCTGGGGGACACATCGTCGTCACCCACACCGGCACTGCGGGCAAGGGCATCTCGGCCGGCGGGAACGTCACGATCTCCGACGGCCTCGTCGACGCGACGATCGCGGGCGGCCCGTCCACCTCCTACACCGACGAGACCGGGGCGACCGACACGGCCTCCGGCGACGCCATCACGGCCGACGGCAATCTCGTGGTCACCGGCGGTACGCTGCGTCTCGACCTCAAGGGCGTGGGCGTGGACGGACTCTCCTCGGACACCCTGGTCGACATCCAGGGAGGGCGGGGCGACATCAAGGCGTCCGGCGACCGGACCAAGGGCCTGAAGTCGAAGGCGGCGATGAAGCTCGGCGGCGGCGCGTTCACCTTCGCGCTCTCGGGCAACGTCGTCTTGGAGCAGGTGGCGAGTTCCCGCTACGATCCGTCCTATTGCGCCGCGGTCAAATGCGGCGGCGACCTTTCCGTCACCGGCGGCACCTTCGCCATCACCCACACCGGCACCGCCGGCAAGGGCGTGTCGGTCGATGGCAACATCGTCATGACGGGCGGCGTCTTCACGATCTCCAACTCGGGCGGTGTATCCGCCAAGTTCACCAACGCCTCGGGCGTGCTCGACATGGCGTCGGGCGACTGCTTCAAGGCCGACGGCAACCTGACCATCACCGGCGGCTCGCTCACCGCCGCGAACACCGGGGTGGGGGGCGACGCCATCTCGTGCGACGGTGCGGCGATCATCGGCACCGCCGGCGTGGCGGCCACGCCGGTCATCGTCGCGAGCACCAGCGGTGCGCGGACGCTGCTCTCCGGCTCCGACTACGTGAACGCCAAGGCGTTCAAGGCGGGCGGCGACCTCACGATGAACGGCGGCTCCTACAGTGCGACCACCAAGACCGAGGGCGGCGAGGGGTTGGAGAGCAAGGGCAACCTCGTGATCAACGGCGGGACCATCGAGATCGTCTCCTACGACGATTCGATCAACGCGGCCAAGAGCATCACGATCAACGGCGGCAACATCTACTGCTACGCCACCAACAACGACGGAATCGACTCCAACGGCACCATCCGCATCACCGGCGGCACGATCGTTTCCTCCGGGACCAACGCCCCCGAGGAGGGCTTCGACTGCGACTTCAACAACTTCGCCGTCACGGGCGGCCTCATGGTCGGCACCGGTGGTGCCACCAGCACTCCGACCGCGGCCTCCTGCACCCAGCGCTGCGTGGTCTACAAGGGCGCCGGAACCGCCGGCGTCGTGCTCGTCGTCCGCTCCGCCAGCGGCGAGAACCTCGTCTACAAACTGCCGCGCACCTACGCGGCCGGCGGGATGGGCGGCGGCATGGGAGGCGGCGGTGGTGGAGCTTCCATGACGATGCTCTTCAGCAACCCCGGCCTCGCCGCGGGCACCTCCTACACGATCCTCTCCGGCGCCACCGTGACCGGTGGCACCGAATTCCACGGCCTCTACACCGGCGCGACCGTCAGCGGCGGCACCACGCTCAAGACCTTCACGCCTTCGAGCATGGTCACGACCGTCCAGTGAGCCCCGAACGACTCCGCGTCATGAATATCCATCGTCTCTCCCTTGCCGCCGGCTCCTTCCTGGTGGCCGCCGGCGTCGCCTTCGCCGACGCGACCTTCACCTACACGCTCTCCGGCAGCCAAGCCACGATCACCGGCTTCACGACCTCGGCCGCCGGTACCGGCGCGTTGACCATCCCGGCCACGGTCGACGGCTACTCCGTCGTCGGTGTCGCCCGGGGCGCCTTCAAGAATCGGACCGGTCTCACCAGTGTCGCCTTCGCGGGCGGAGCGACGGTGAGCGCGCTCGGTCCACAGGTGTTCCAAGGCTGCACCGGGCTCACCTCGGCCAGCCTGCCCTCCGGTCTCGCCACCGTGCCCGCCGGCGCGTTCCTCGGCTGTTCCTCGCTCGGAGCGGTGACGCTTCCGTCCGGCCTTGTCGCCATCGAGGCCGCCGCCTTCGCGGATTGCCCGAGCCTCGCTTCGCTCAGTCTGCCGACGACCCTGTCCTCGCTCGGCGAGGACGCGTTCCAGAACTGCGCGGCACTCGCCGCCGTCAACCTCCCCGCCGGCCTCACGGTCCTGCCCGCCCACGCCTTCGACGGCTGTCGCTCGCTCGCCTCCCTTGGCGTGTCCTCCGGGCTGGTGCGGATCGGGGCGGGGGCGCTGGCGAATGCCGACCGGCTGACCGCGGTGGTCCTGCCGGACTCCGTGACCACCATCGGGGCCGGCGCCTTCCGGGATTGCGACTCCCTCGCGAGTCTCTCCCTGGGCGCCGGGGTCGCCACGCTCGGCGACGGCTTTGTCGCCGGGTGCAGCGCGCTCGCGCAGATCACCGTCGCTTCGGGCAACGCGGTGTTCGCCGCCAACTCCGGGGTGCTTTTCGACGCCGCCCGCTCGACCCTCCTGCTCGCGCCGCCTGCCTTGGCCGGCAGCTATGCCGTGCCCGCCTCGGTCGCGACGCTCGCCCCCGGAGCTTTCGCCCACTGCCGAAATCTCACCGCGGTGACGCTGCCGTCCGGCCTCGCCGCGATCCCGGAGGGGGCGTTCTACTACGCGACCGGGCTGACCACCCTCGAGGTGCCCGCCGCGACCACGACGATCGGGGCGTGGGCCTTCGGTGGTTGCCGCGGTCTGGCGTCCGTCACTCTCCCCGCCGGGCTGACCGCCCTCGCGGATGATGCGTTCCACTACGCGGGAGGGCTGACGCGCGCGGTCTTCCGCGGCAACGCGCCCACGTCCGGCCTCGCCTGTTTCGACAACACCGCCACCTCCTTCACCGTCTACTATCTCCCGGGCGCGACCGGCTTCACCACGCCCACGTGGCAGGGCTACGCGTCGGCCGTGTTCGGCGTGCCCGCGGTCGTCACGGAGCCGGTCGATCGCGTGGTTGCGACCGGTGCGACCGTCGACTTCGTGGCGGAGTTCTCCGGCACTCCGGCGCCGACTCTCCAGTGGTATATCGACGGCGTGCTCGCCGCCGGGCACACGGCCGCGAACTTCGGCGCCTTCACGGCCGACAGCACCCGCAACGGCGTCCGGTTCCACTGCGTGGCGACGAACGCCTCGGGCACGGTCGCCACCCGCGCGGCCTTGCTCACGGTCGGCTCGCCGCCGCCTGCGATTACCGTGTCCACGCCCTCGGTCGGCGCGGCCGCGGGCTCTGCCGCGACGCTCTCGGTGTCGGCCTCGAACGCGACCAGGTTCCAGTGGTTCAAGGGCGGCATCCAGGTTTCCGGGGCGACCGGGTCCTCGCTCGCGTTCGCCGCCGTCTCGTCGGCCGACGCGGGTATCTACGACTGTCTGGTGTCCGGATCGGGCGGTGACGACATCTCGGTGCCGATCGTCCTCGGCGTGGTGCCGGCTGCCGGCCAACGCACCGCGGGCGCCGTCACCACCCGCGACGAGTGGCAGAACATCGTCCACTCGAACGGCAACGTCTACGACCAGTTCCTGCTGTCGGGCGCCGCCGGCACCTTCACGGCCGATGCCAACCAGATTGCGCGGCTCTCGTTCCTCGATTCGAACGGCAGTATCGTGCAGGTGGAGATGTCCGGCGCCGGTGCGATCACCGTCGTGCTCGACGGCGCCACCGGTCCGCTCGCTCCCGCGCTCTACAACCAGAGCGGAATCCAGTACATGAAGGGCACGCCGACGATCGTCCTCGCCGGCGCCGATGCGACGACGCACTTCACGATCTACTCCGTCGGCACGGCCACGAACCCGGGCGTGACTCGGTCCGATGTGACTTATGCCGGCTGGGCCAACGTGGCCGTGGCGGGCATCGTCTCCACCGATGGCAAGCTCGGCGGTATCCACCAAGGCAATGTCGGGTACAACTCCGACCTCGGGTACACCGGCGTCTATGCGCCGGGCGTGACGACCGTCGGCGGTGTGGTCGTGGTGCATGAGATCGCCGCCACCGACGCGACGATCCCGGTGCTGCAGTTCGCCTCCGGCGGCACCGTCGCGGTGAAGATCGCCGGCGGTTCGCTCGCGCAACCCAATGAGGACGCGGTGACCGTCGACGGCCTCGCCAAAGTCACGATGGGCGCCGGCCAGGACTCGTGCGGCCGCGCCGCGGCCGCGCAGGCGCTGGCCACGCGGTTGCTCAATCCCGCCGGCACCGATGTGACCGGTGCGATCGTCGGGCCGTGAGCAATGTCGCTCCGGCAAGGGTTCAGTGACGAGCGCGGAGGGCCAAGTGCCTTCCGCGCTTGCCGCCCGCTTGCGGTAGGGTCGGCGCTTGTCGCCGGACCGAAGAGGCGCGGGCTGTGGGCGATGGGGAAGGCGAGAGGCGTGTGGCGGATGGCGCGCGAGGCGGTCCGGACGCGAGGTCCGACCCTACGTGCAGGCACCGGGTCGGTACCGGGCGCGAGAACAACGCCTGCGGTAGGGTCAGCGCTTGTCGCCGGACCGAGGAGACGATGGCCGCGGGCGATGGGGAAGGCGAGAGGCGTGGAGGGACCGCGGATCTCGCGGATGAGCGCGGATGGCGGAACTCCGATCCCGGGATACTATCGCTCGAAGCGCTCCATTGCGCGGGATTCTTGTCGGTCGCGTTGCCGTGGAACGAAGGTCCATCGGCATTGGACCGCGTCGTCCTAGATTGTGCGCATGTGGTAGCGAAAGCGGCCGAGGCTCTTGTCCCGCCTCGGTAGAGCAAGGAGCAGGAGTAGCAATTGGGGCAGGAAAGCGGACGAGAGGATGAGAACGAGTAGGAGAACGAGAACGATGACGAATGGGGGCGGCCCCGCGGTCACTTCACGGCCGGGAGCGGCAGCGGCGCCAACAACTGCGCGACGACTTCCCGTAGGCGGGTGTCCGTCGCGTCACCGCGGAGCGTAAGGCGCGCGGACCACAGGATGGTGCCGTCGCGCGAGTCGGCGAGGAAACCGCCGAGGGCGAGCGGCGGCCCTCCGGCGCCCCCGGCCTCGTCCGCGTTGGTGCCCTCGAGATGGATGCAGCACAGCAGGCGCGGGGCGTTGGCGTGCAGGTAGGAGAGTGGGCGCGCGGAGGCGGGCAGGGTGGCGCCCGACGCCGCGTTGCGGGCGAGACCGCCGATGGCGGTGGCAGCGGGAGTCGCCGGTACGACGGCTTCGGCGCCGCGGACTTCGAAGCCGCGGCTGCGCAGGGTGTCGCGCACGGTGAGCGCGAGCGCGTTCGCCAACTCGTCGCCATCGCGGCCCGACACCCGGCCGCTGCTGGCGTAGATGTGTAGCGGGCGTGCGACGGCGAGCCGTTGTTGCAGGAGCGCCGCCGGGGCGGCGGGAGTGGTCGCGGTCGGAGCCGCGGGCCGATGGGCGCAGCCGCCGAGGAGGGCGACGGCCAGGAGAGCGGCGACCGGGAGGGAGCGCATCGGCGTACGGTGGCCGGGGCGTTTTTCCGGGCCAACGGGAAAAGTGCTGCGCGCGCCCGGGAACCCGCCCAACGTGGGCCGGTCCGTTACCCCATGCGCATCGCCGTCATCTCCGACACGCACGACCGCCTGCCGCACTCCCTGCCGGCGCGCCTGCGCGGCGCCACGGAGATCTGGCACCTGGGCGATGTGTGCTTGCCCGGCACGCTCGCGCCGCTCGAGGAACTGGATGTCCCGCTGCACCTCGTGCGGGGCAACTGCGATTGGAACGAGCATTGGCCGGAGACGCTCACCCTCGAGCGCGGCGGCTTCCGCTTCTACCTCGTGCACATCCCGCCGTGGCGGTACCCGAAGGGCATCGCTGCGGTCCTGCACGGCCACACCCACGTGCCGCGGGACGAGACGGACCCCCTCGGCGTGCGTTGGCTCAACCCGGGTTGCATCAGCCACGCGAACCGCGGGGCGCCGGCCGGCTTTGCCTGGCTTGAGGTGGACGACGACGGCTGGAGTTGGCTGCCGCAGCGGCTGTGAAGCCACGCTGGCGGCGACCGGGGTCGCGCGTCGAGGGCCCGAGTGCCGAGAGCCGGAGGGTGAGGTGCATTTTCCGCGAGCGATCGACATCGATCAGGCCGCCGACTGCTCGGCGCTCGTCTGCAGGATGGCCGCGGGGGCACCCGCGCGTTTTCCGCTTTCCGCGCACCGCCCGGCTCGGCAAGACGAACTGGTGCCCGCGAACGATCAGCAGTGGTTCGACTTCGGCTCGGCCGCCCCGGTGGCGACCGAGCCGGTTCCGTCGCCGGCACCTGCGACGCCCCCGGCCGAGCAGCAGCTCGAGACCGAGGCTGGCGAGGTGACGGTGCGCCGCAGCGAGAAGGCGACGCGCTACCGGCTGAGCGTCGGTCGCGACGGCGTGGCGGTGCTCACGATTCCGGTACGCGGCTCGGAGCGGCAGGCACGGCAATTTCTCGAAACCCAGCGCGACTGGCTGGAGCGCACGCGCAGCCGGCTGGCACGCCTGCCCCGCAGCGCCGCGGTGTGGACGATCGGCACCAGCGTGCTGTGGCGCGGCGAGTGGCGGACGATCGAGCGCGCGGCGGAGGAGGCCACACCGCATGTGCGGCTGGGCGGCGAACGGTTTCGCGTCCGGGATCACGCGGCCGACCTGCGGGCCACGCTGGAGGCGCATTTCCGCCGGATCGCGCGCATCGAGCTGCCCCCGCGTACCTGGGAGTTGGCGGCGGTGACCGGCGTGGAGGTTCGCGAGGTCTCGGTGCGCGACCAGCGCACGCGCTGGGGCTCGTGCTCCTCGAGCGGCACGATCTCGCTCAATTGGCGGCTGGTGCAGGCGCCCGCGTTCGCCGCCGACTACATCATCCTCCACGAGCTGATGCACGTGCGGGAGATGAACCACTCGGACCGCTTCTGGGCACTGGTCGAGGGCGTGTGCCCCGAATGGCGCGAGGCCGAGCGCTGGCTCAAGAACCACGGCGGCGCGCTCGGCTTGTAGGGCACGGGTGCGCGACGGCGCGCGACCGCAACAAGTCGACCGAATGCGCGCTCGTGCGGATGCCGGCGTCCCGTCAACGTGGCGCGGTGATTACCCCGCTTCGTTTCACCCGTGTCGTCGTGTTGCTCGGTTGTGTCGTCGCGAGCACGTGGACCCTGCACGCGACCGCCGAGCCGATCGACCGCCAGGCACTCGTGGCGCGGCACAACCCGGTTGTGCGCTCCGTCGATCCCGCGGCCACCCTCACCGTGGGCAACGGCGGCTTCGCCTTCGGCTGCGATGTCACCGGTCTGCAGACCTTCGCGGTGCTCCACCAGGCCGAGGGCGTGCCCGCCGAGACGCTCGCGCGCTGGTGCTGGGTGACCGACCCGAATCCGCAGGGCTTCACCCTGGCCGAGGCGAGCCGCGACTACACCGGGGCGGACGGGCGCGCCCTTCCGTATCCGACTCGTTCAGGCACGCCGGCGGGCGATTGGCTGCGGCGCAACCCGCGGCTGCACCCGCTCGGGCAGCTCGCGCTCGAATGGGACAAGCCCGACGGCTCGGCTCTCGCGCCGGCCGATATCCAGGAACCGGAGCAGACGCTCGATTTATGGACGGGCATCGTGACCAGCCGCTACAAGCTCGGCGGCGTGCCCGTGACGGTGACCACCGCCTGCCACCCGGAGCAGGATGCGTTGGCGGTGCGGATCGAATCGGAGCTGGTGCGCGCGGGAAAGCTCCGCGTGCGGCTGGCGTTTCCGCGCGGCCATGATCCGGCGGTGAAGAACACGCCCGCGCTCGACTGGAGCCGGCCGGAGGAACACGAGTCGAGGCTCGAGCTTAGCGCGGACGGTGTCGAAGCAGCGGTCCTGCGGAGTGGCGGTGGCGCGCGTTATCGTGTTGAGGTCCTTGCGCCGGCGCGAGAGGTCGGAAGACACCAGTTTCAGATCGTCCCGCGCGCAACGAGCCGCGTTCTACTGTTTGTCGTGTCGTTCCACGGTGGAGCGGCTCACCTGCCGCCGCCGGAGGCGACCGACGTCTTCGCCGCCAGCATTGCCCACTGGGATCGCTTCTGGCGCACCGGCGCCGCCGTCGACTTCTCGGGCAGCACCGATCCGCGCGCGGCGGAGCTGGAGCGGCGGGTCGTGCTCTCGCAGTACCTCGCGGCCGTCCAGCTCGCCGGCGCCGTGCCGCCGCAGGAGAGCGGGCTCACCTGCAATACCTGGTACGGCAAGCACCACACCGAGATGATCTGGTGGCATGCCGCGCATTTCGCGCTCTGGGGACACGACGAACTGCTGGCCCGCAACCTTGAGTGGTACGTGGCGCAGTTGCCCGCTGCGCGCGACTTGGCGGCGAGCCGTGGCTTGCGTGGGGCGCGTTGGGCGAAGATGACCGGGCCGGAGCTGCGCGAAAGCCCTGGCGGCAACCCGCTCATCGTCTGGAACCAGCCGCACCCGATCTACCTCGCGGAACTGCTCTACCGCAACGCCCCGACCGCCGCCACGTTGGCGCGGTGGCGCGAGCTCGTGCTTGAGAGCGCCGATTGCCTGGCCGCGATGTCACACCGCGATCCGGCGACGGGCGAGTACGGGCTCGGCCCGCCGCTGTGGATCGCGCAGGAGATCCACGATCCGGCGACAAGTGCGAACCCTTCGTTCGAGCTGGCGTACTGGCGTTGGGCGCTCGGCGTCGCGCAGCAGTGGCGCGAGCGCCTCGGGCTGGCGGGTGACGCGCACTGGGACGAGGTCATCGCGCACCTCGCCCCGCTGCCGCGGAAGGACGGGCTCTACGTCGCCCTCGGCTCCACGCCCGACACCTGGGACAACCTCGCCAGCCGGCACGACCATCCCACGATGCTCGCGCCGCTCGGCCTGCTCCCCGGCGGCCCGACTGTCGACCGTGCGACTATGGACCGCACGCTCGACGCCGTGCTTTCGCGTTGGGATTGGGAGACGAAGATCTGGGGATGGGATTATCCGCTCATCGCGATGACGGCGACCCGCCTCGGCCGCCCAGCCGACGCGGTTTCCATCCTGTTGCGCGACGGACCGAACAACCGCTACCTGCCCAACGGCCATTGTCCGCAACGCAGCGACGAGGCGCGGCCGGCCGGTGTGCGGACGGGGAAACCGCGCATGGAGATCGCCGCCTACCTGCCGGCCAACGGCGCGTTGCTCTCCGCCGTCGCGCTCATGGTCGCCGGTTGGGACGGCTGCGCCGGGCCGTTCCCCGGTTTTCCGCAAGACGGCACCTGGCGTATCCGCGCCGAAGGGTTGAAACCACTGCCATGAACCTCCGGTTTGTTCTCCTCCCGCTGGCGTGCGGCCTCGCCGTCTCCGCGTGGGCCGCTGATTTCAACGTGCGCGAATTCGGCGCGAAAGGCGACGGCGTCGCGCTCGATTCCCCGGCGATCAACCGCGCGATCGAGGCCGCCGCCGCGGCGGGCGGCGGCACGGTGGTGCTGCCCGCGGGCGACTACCTCAGCTACAC
>JAEXPQ010000078.1 GCA_023446735.1 Verrucomicrobiota bacterium | reverse complement strand
ACCTGCGCGACCACATGCGGTTCTACGACCGCGACGAGAACATCGTCTACTGGTACCACGGCATCGACCTCAAGGGCGGCGAGGAGCACAAGGTCTTCGCCTCCGAGTTCGGCGACGACTACTACGCGATCCCCGCCTACGAGCAGATCTACGCGCTCGCGGGTCCGGTGCAGACGTACCGAATGACCGGCGACAATGCCATCCTCAAGGACGCCGAGCTCACGATCGACCTCTTCAAGCGGTTCTTCCGCGACGACAAGCTCGGCGGCTACTTCTCGCACATCGATCCCGTCACGCTCGATCCCCGCGCGGAGAGCCTCGGCCACAACCGCGCGAAGAAGAACTGGAACTCCGTCGGCGACCACGCCCCGGCGTTCCTGATCAACCTCGTCCTCGCCACCGGCCGGAAGGACTTCGCCGATTTCCTCGTCGAGACCGGCGACACCATCGCGGAGCGCTTCCCCGACTACGAGAACAGCCCGTTCGTTCAGGAAAAATTCTTCGAGGACTGGAGCAAGGACCAGAGCTGGGGCTGGCAGCAGAACCGCGCGGTCGTCGGCCACAACCTCAAGATTGCGTGGAATCTCATGCGCATCAACGCGCTGGCTCCCAAGGACAAATACGTGGCGCTGGCCCGCAAGATCGGCGACCTCATGCCGTGGGCCGGCGAGGACCGACAGCGCGGCGGCTGGTACGATGTCGTCGAGCGCCTCCTCGGCCCGGGCGAGAAGTTCCACCGCTACGCCTGGCACGACCGCAAGGCCTGGTGGCAGCAGGAACAGGCCATCCTCGCCTACCTCATCCTCCACGGCTGCCTCGGCGAGGAGGAGTACCTCCGCCACGCACGCGAGTCCTCGGCGTTCTACAACTCCTACTTCCTCGATCACCAGGACGGCGCCGTCTATTTCAACGTCCTCGCCAACGGCATCCCGTTCCTCATGGGCACGGAACGCCTGAAGGGCAGCCACTCGATGAGCGGCTACCACTCGTTCGAACTGGCCTTCCTCGCCGCCACCTACACCAACCTGCTCGTTCGGAAGGTCCCGATGGACTTCTACTTCATGCCGTATCCGGGACACCTGCCGGGCCACAAGCTCCGCGTCGCCCCCGACCTCCTGCCGCAGGGCTCGATCCGCATCGCAGAGGTCACCGCGGACGGCAAGAACTACACCGCCTACGACGCCGACGCGCTCACCGTCGACGTCCCGGCCGACGGCCCGCGCCTCAAGTTCAAGGTCACCATCGAACCGGTCCAAGGCCGCCCCGCCCAATGAAGATCGACATCCAGCGGAAGCCCACCCACGCCGTCGCCACCATCGACGGCGCGATCGACGGCAAGACCGCGCCGGAAGTGCAGGCGGCGCTCGCGCCCGTGCTCGCGGACACCTCCGTGCTCGTGCTCGACCTCACCCGCGTCGCCTACATGTCGAGCGCGGGCCTGCGGGTCCTGCTGCTCCTCCACCGCCAACTCTCGGCGAAGCAGGGCAAGGCCGTCCTCGTCGGCCTCGCCGAGAATCTCGCCGAGACGATGCGCATCACCGGCTTCCTCCAGTTCTTCGAACGCCACGCGACCTTGGCCGAGGCGAAGGTCTGACCCGCCATGGACACCCGCATCGACTTTTATCCGACGCACGAGATCGCGGGCCATAAGGTCCGGGCCGGGCGCCCCCTCCCGTTCGGCGCGACCCTCGTGCCGGGCGGGGTGAGCTTCTCGATCTTCTCCCGCCACGCGACCTCCTGCACGCTCGTCCTCTTCCGCAAGGGCGAACGCACGCCCTGCGCCGAACTGCCTTTCCCGCCCGAGTTCCGCATCGGCGATGTCTACTGCATGATCGTCTTCGACCTCGACGTCGAGGAGATCGAATACGGCTACCGGATGGATGGCCCCTGGGATCCGGCCCGAGGCCACCGTTTCGACCCGACCAAGATCCTCTCCGACCCCTACGCCCGCCTGCTCGCCGGCCGCGACCAATGGGGCAAGGAGCCCGACTGGGCCGAGCCCTACCCGCACCGCGCCCGGATCGCGTTCGACGACTTCGACTGGCAGGGCGACCGCCCCGTGGGCATCCCGCTGGAGGATCTCATCATCTACGAACTGCACGTCCGCAGTTTCACGCGCCACGCCTCCGCCGGCGTCCGCAACCCCGGGACCTATGCGGGGCTGGCCGAAAAGATCCCCTACTTGAAGGAACTCGGCGTGAACTGCGTCGAGCTCATGCCCGTCTTCGAGTTCGACGAGTTCGAGAACAGCCGCCTGGCCCCCGCGACCGGCGAGCGCCTGCTCAACTACTGGGGCTACAGCACCGTCGGCTTCTTCGCCCCCAAGGCCGGCTTCGCCGCCACCGGCGTCTTCGGCATGCAGATGGACGAGTTCAAGACGCTCGTGCGCGAACTCCATCAGGCCGGCATCGAGGTCATGCTCGATGTGGTCTTCAACCACACGGCCGAGGGCAACGAACACGGCCCCTACGTCTCCTTCCGCGGCATCGACAACCAGACCTACTACATCCTCACGCCGGAGGGCTACTACTACAACTTCAGCGGCTGCGGCAACACCCTCAACTGCAACAACCCGGTCGTCCGCGCCTTCGTCCTCGACTGCCTGCGTTATTGGGCGGCCGAATACCACATCGACGGCTTCCGCTTCGATCTCGCCTCCATCCTCGGCCGCGATCCCTTCGGCGCCCCGCTCGCCAACCCCCCGCTGCTGGAAAGCCTCGCCTTCGACCCCATCCTCTCGAAGTGCAAGCTCGTCGCCGAGGCGTGGGACGCCGGCGGCCTCTACCAGGTCGGCTCCTTCCCCGCCTACGGCCGCTGGGCCGAGTGGAACGGTAAGTTCCGCGACGACATCCGCCGGTTCCTCAAGGGCGACCCGGGGCTGGCCGGCGCCCTCGCGACCCGGCTGCAAGGCTCGCCCGATCTCTACGGCTGGAACGGCCGCGGTCCCACCGCGTCGATCAACTTCATCACCTGCCACGACGGCTTCACGCTGTACGACCTCGTCGCCTACAACGGCAAGCACAACGAGGCCAACGGCGAGAACAACAACGACGGCGGCAACGACAACCACAGCTGGAACTGCGGCTGGGAAGGCGAGAGCACCGATCCGGCCGTCAACGCCCTGCGCCGCCGCCAGATCAAAAACGCCGCCGCCATCCTCCTGCTCGCGCACGGCGTGCCCCTACTCCTCGCCGGAGACGAACTCGGCCGCTCCCAGCACGGCAACAACAACAACTATTGCCACGACACCGAACTGTCCTGGATCGACTGGGCCGCGCTGGAGACCAACGCCGAACTCCTCCGCTTCTTCCGCCGCATGATCGCCTTCCGCCGCGCCCATCCGGTGCTCCGCCCGCGCCACCATCTCTCCGGTCGTGTCTCCCCGGTCAGCGGTCTGCCCGAGATCTCCTTCCACGGCACCGCCGCTTGGTACGCCGACTTCTCCGCCGGCAGCCGGGTCCTCGCCTACCTGCTCGACGGCTCCCAGGCGAAGGACGGCACCGTCCACGACGACTCCGTCTACGCCGCCTTCAATATGTATTGGGAGGATCTCGACTTCGCGCTCCCCACGCCCCCGCCCGGCCTGCGTTGGCACGTCTTCGCCAACACCGGCGCCGAGCCCCCGGGCGACGTCTTCCCCCCGGGCGAAGAGCCGCCCCTTCCCGACCAGACCCGCCTCCGCCTCGGCGGCCGCTCCGTCCTGATCCTCGTCGCCCGCTGATCCCGACCTCCCTCAACAACCTCAACCCCGTCCATTCCCATGGCCCTCACCGCCAAGCTCGAAATCGTCAACCAAGTCGCCAAGATCACCCTCGCCGGTCGGCTCGACGCCACCACCGCCAACCAGTTCCGCGAACTCGTCGAGAACGCCGCCGCGCAGAAGGTGAAGGCAACCGCGCTCCTCCTCGCCGACCTCGAATACATGGCCAGCGCCGGCCTCCGCGTGATCGTCTTCGCCCGCCAAAAGATGGGCGCCGCCGTCAAGCTCTACGTCGTCGCCCCCACCGATCTCGTCCGCGAGACGATCGAAATCAGCGGTTTCAGCCAGGCCGTGACCATCCTGCCGGCCTACGACTCCGCCACGGTCGAAGGCCAGTGAAGCGGCCGCGCCCATGACCTCCCTCACCCTGCCCGGCCGCCTCGAGTCGCTCGACCAGGTGGCGGAGTTCGTCCAGACCGCCGCCCAGGAGGCCCAGCTCCCCGCGCCGGCGGCCTACCGGCTGCAGCTCGCCGTGGACGAGGTCGCGACCAACGTCGTCACCCACGCCTATCGGGAGAAGGGCCTCGACGGAGAACTCCACCTCCTCTGCGAGCGCGACGCCACCGCGCTCACCATCCATGTCGAGGATACAGGCGAACCGTACGATCCCACGACCCGGCCCGAGCCCACCGACCTGGACCGCCCTCTCGAGGAGCGCGAGATCGGCGGCCTCGGCCTCTTCCTCGCCCGCCGCAGCGTCGACGAACTGCGCTACGAGCGCCGCGGCGACCGCAACCGGATGACCTTCGTGGTCCGCCTGCCCACCTCGCCCTGACCCGCCCGCCCCATGCTCGAAATCACCCCCACCTCCGACTCCGGTCTGTTGGTCGTCTCGCTTCGCGGCGAGATCACCAGCGCCAGCGCCCCCCAGCTTGAGCAGGCTCTCCAGGCTGCGCTCGCCGGGGTGACGCCCCCGCGGTGCGTGCTCGACCTCGCCGGCCTGGCTTTCACCTCCAGCGCCGGGCTACGAGTGTTCCTCGCCCTCGCCAAACGGATCAAGACGGCCGGCGGCCGCCTCGTGTTCTGTGCCGTCCAGCCCGCCGTGCGCGAAGTCTTCGAGGTATCCGGTTTCACCCAGATCCTCACCCTCGTCCCGGATCTCGCCGCCGCCCGCGGCGCAGTCCAACCCTGAGCGTCGCCATGCACTCCGCCTCCCACGGCTCCGGCGACGACCGCGGCGCTTCTTCCCGCACGGCCGTCGTTGCCGGCGGCATCGATCTTGGCATCACGCTCGCCGCGCTCGTGGCGGCCCACTCCGCCGTCATCTTGGCGGACTTCTGCAAGACCCTCCTCGAGTTCATCGCGGTGCTGCTCGCCTGGTTGACGATCCGCCGCATCCAGCGCGGCTCCAACCACCAGTTCGACTACGGCATCGGCAAACTCGAGAACCTCTCCAGCCTCATCGTCGGGGTGCTGATGTTCCTCTGCTTGGTCGTCATCGTCGGCAATGCCGTGCGCTCGCTGCTGCACCCCGCGCACATCGGGGGCGTCGGCGTCTGGATCAGCGCCGGTTCCCAGGTCGTCTACGGCTTCGTCAACTACCGCCTCTTCAGCCGCTCGCGCCGGGGCGCCCGCGAACAGAACTCGCCGCTGCTCGCGGCGCAGGCGGGGCTCTTCCTCACCAAGGGCATCGGCAACGTCTTCATCCTGCTCGCCCTCGGCCTGAGCACCCTCCTCGCCGACTACGATTGGGCCCTCTATCTCGACCCCGCCGCTTCGCTCGTCATTGCTTCATCGATTCTTTTCGCCGCGGTCGGCATCTTCCGAAACTCCACCCTCGACCTGCTCGACCGCACCCTTGAGGAGCGCCAGCAAATCGCCATCCTCCGCCTCCTCGCCAAACACTTCGACCGCTACGAGGAGCTGCGCGAGATCCGTTCGCGCCGCTCCGGCAGCCAGGTCTTCGTCGAGATCATTCTCGGCTTCCCCCCGTCGCAACCGGCCATCGAGGTCGAGGCGGCCGCCCGCGAACTCAAGGCCGACATCGAAAAGGAGATCGGCGGCAGCCGCGTGACCATCGCGGTCGCCTGAACTCCACCACCCGATGGACCGCTCCGCTGCACACGAGGCCACCTCCTCGTCGGATTGGTGGACGCGACCCGACCTCCACCGCGACGCCGCTGGAATCCTCCACTTCGCGGGTCAACGCGTCCCCGACTTGGCGGAGCGCCACGGTACCCCTTGCTACGTCTACGCCGGCGAACGCATCGCGGAGAACGTCGCCCGGCTGCGTCACCACCTCGCCACCCTCGGTCGCCCTGCCCGCCTGCTCTACGCGATGAAGTCGAACCGCTTCGAACCGGTGCTTCGGCTCCTCCACGGCCTCGGCATCGGACTCGATGTCTGCTCCCCGGGCGAAATCGCCTGGGCTCGCGCCTGCGGCTTCGCCGACGCCGATCTCTCCTTCACCGCCGGTTCGCTCAGCACCGCCGACTACGCCGCCCTCGCGCAAGCGCCCGAGGTCTGGATCAATGCCGACTCGCTCACCGCCCTGCGCCGCATCACCGAGAGTTCGCCGGGGCGCGAGCTCGGCCTGCGCCTCAACCCGGCCGCCGGTCTCGGCTACGGCGACAACGACCTCGTTCGCTACGCCGGCTCCCGCCCGACCAAGTTCGGCATCTACCGCGAACGCCTCGCCGAGGCGCTCGCGCTCGCCGCCCGCCTCGGGTTGCGCGTCACCGGCCTGCACTGCCACGCCGGTTGCGGCTTCCTCGACCCGCAGCTCCCCGCCCTCGATGCGGTGTTTGCCCGGATCGCCGAGTTCCTCGAGGCGACCCCGGGCATCACCCGGCTCAACCTCGGCGGCGGTCTCGGAATTCCCCTTACCGCCGCGGACCGACCGCTGGATCTCGCAGCCTGGGCCGCGCTGGTCCGTCGGCACTTCGGCGGCCGCGAGGGACTGCAACTCGTGTTCGAACCCGGCGACTACCTCGTGAAAGATGCCGGCCTTCTGCTCACCGAGGTGACCCAGGTCGAGGAGAAGCGGGGCGTCACCTTCGTCGGCGTCGACGCGGGCTTCAACGTCCACCCCGAGCCCGCGTTCTACCGCCTGCCGCTCGAGCCGGTGCCCGCGACGCTGCGCGCCGGACCCACCGCCCCGGTCACCATCGCCGGCAACGTCAACGAAGCGCTTGATCTCTGGGCGACCGACTTCCCCCTCCCCGAACTCCGCGAGGGCGAGATCCTCGCCTTCCTCAACGCCGGCGGCTACGGCGCCGCCATGGCCTCGCACCACTGCCTCCGTACCGAGATGAAAGAACACTGGATCGCTCCTCGTTCGCCCTCGCCCGCGGCCCTCGATCCCGCCGCCCTCAACGAGGCGAACAAACACGCTTGGGACAGCCTCTACGCCGCCGAATCGGACCTGGTCTGGGGCCGCGACCCTCTGCCGTTCCTCGCGGATTTTCGCGACGATTTTCGCCGCTCCCTCCAGGCCCCGTCCCGCCTGCTCGATGCCGGTGCCGGAGAGGGGCGCAACCTGCCGTTTCTGCTGAGCTGCGGCGCCGAGGAGACTCATGCAATCGACGCCTCCCAGCACGGTCTCGCGAAGATGCCCCCGGCCATCGGCTCCCGCGTCCACGCCCGCCGGGCCGACCTCGGCGCCACCGGCCTCGCCGACCGCAGCTTCGACGGCATCACGCTCCTCGATGTCGTCGAGACCTTGCCGCAGGTCGAACCGGTCCTGCGCGAGCTGTTCCGCGTGCTCAAACCGGGCGGGCTGCTCCTCTGCAACATCCCCGGCCTCGACGACGGTGTCGCCGGCATCGAGATGCAGCGCATCGGCGACGCCTCCTTCCTCTACCGCGACCGGTACTTCTTCCAGTTCCGCACCCCCGACCAGGCCTCCACGCTGCTCCATACCGCGGGATTCGAAATCGTCCGTCGCGCCCGCTCCGAGTGGGACGAGGCGGCCCATCCCGGATTCCGCCACCACGACCACCGCCACATCAGCCTGGTCTTCCTCGTTCGCCGGCCGCCGCAGTCCTGAACCGACCACGTCACCATGCCGCTCCGTCTGCATCGCCTGTTCCGTGTCGTCCACGGAGAGGGCGCCAAGGTCGCGACCTTCGCGCTCTTCGCGGCGTTGCTGCAGGCGGGCGTCTCGATCGGCCTGACAGCGTCCGACGCGCTCTTCCTCTCGCGCCTCGGGATCGACTGGCTTCCAGTGTTCTATCTTGCGATACCGGTCCTGATGGCGCTCTACGCACCGGTGTCCGCGGTGCTGCAATCCCGGTTCGGTCCCCATCGGGTCATCCACGCCACGCTCTGGCTGCTCGCCGCCGGCGGCCTCTGCTTCGGCATCGGCTGCGGCTTCGTCGGCGATGCCGCCTGGTTCCCCTTCGCAATGAAGCTGTACTCGGGGCTATGGTACATCGCCCTCTACACGTTCTTCTGGAACCTCGCCGACGACTATTTCAGCATCCTCGACGGCAAACGCCTCTACGGTCTGCTGGCCGCCGGCACCGCCGGCGGGGCGATGTGCGGCTCGGCGCTCGTCGGCTGGTTCATCGCCTTCCTGCCGCCGGCCCGCATGTTCCTGGTCTGGTCCGGCGCGGCGCTCGCCGCCATCCCGGTATACCTCCTGCTCCTCCGCCGCTTCCGCCGCATCGAGACCGACACCGGCGCCGCGGAGGATGACGCCGTCCATCCGGCCCGGCTGCTCCGCTCGACGCTCGAGACCTTCCGTTCCTCGCGTTTCGCCCTCGCGGTGACCGGGGTCTGCTTCGCCACCGCCGTGCTCACGGGCGTGATGGAATACCTCGCCCTCGGCATCCTCGCCGAAGGGAAGAGCGCCGCCGAGCTTGCCGGCCTGCTCGGCCGGCTCCACGCGATCGCCAACGCCGTCACGCTGGTCGTCAACCTCGTGCTGTTCAACCGTCTCGTCGGACGTCTCGGTGTGGCCAACACGGCCCTTCTCCTGCCCCTCGCCTACCTCGCGGTCTTCGTCGTCTTCTACCTCAAGTCCGGCGTGCTCGGCGCCCTCGTCGCCTTCTTCGTCTACCAGAGCCTGCTGGTGTCGGTCGATTTCAACAACATCAACCTCCTCTTCAACGCCCTGCCCGCCGTAGCGAAACGCCAGCTGCGCACCTTCATCGAGGCCATGGGCGAACCGCTCGCCACCGCCTTCGCCGGCCTGTTCCTGCTCGCCTGGGCCGTCCCCCTCGGCCACGGCAACCTCGCCCTCTGCGGCCTCCTCGCCGGGCTGGGCGCCGTGGCCATCGCCCTGCTCGTCCGCCGGGATTACGTGCGGGCGCTCGCCGTGAACCTCCGGCGCGACTGGCTCGACTTCGCGCTCTCGGGCCGCGCCTGGCAGGCGCTCGTTGGCCCCGCCGACCGCACGCTCTTCCGCAACCGCGCGCTCACCGCCCCCGACCGGGCCGCCCGCACCCTCGCCGTCGACCTCCTCGGCCATCTCGACGATCCCCAGGCCTGCGAGGCGCTGCTCCAGATCGTGAGCACCGCGCGTCCGTCCGAGGCCGAGCGCCTCCGCCCCGCCATCCGGCGAATGATCCAAAGCGGCGATACCGCGACCATCGCCAAGACTCTGCTCTGGCTCGAGAGCGAAGCCGGCCCCGAGGAGCCCGAACTGCTCGACGAGTTCACCGCCGCCGGTATCATGCCCCTGCGCCATCTCCCCGGTTGGCGCGCCTCCCGCCACCCGGCGCGCATCGCGATGACCGCGGTCTCGCGCTGGTACAGCTCCCGCCTCGAGGACACCCGCGGCGCCTTGGCCGAGGTCCAGACCCTGCTCGAAGGGGACCCGCCCACCCGGCGCTGGGGTATCCGTGCGCTCGGCACCTTCCGCCACTCCCACCACGCCCGCGAACTGCTGCGCTTCCTCGACGAGCCCGACAGCGAACTGCGGGTCGAGACCCTGCGCGCGCTGCACCGCATGGCGGGACCGGAATCCGGGGTCGTGCTCGAACGCCTCCTGGCGTTCGTGCCGGAAGCCTCGCCGGACGAACGCCGGCTCGTCCTCGACATCGCCGCCCGCATCGGCGACGAGTCGGCGATCGCGCCCCTCCTGCGCGCGGCCGAGTTTTTCTCGGCCGGCGAAGGACACCAGCTCGAGGAGCTTGTTCTCGGGCTCGGGCCCAAAGCGGTTCCCCGGATCATCCATCTCCTTCGCGATCCCGCGGTCGCCTACCGGTCCCGCTCCCTCGCGGCGCGCGCGCTCGCGCGTCTCGCCTTGCCGCAACTCGAGCTCGTCGTCGACGAGCTGATCGAGGGCAGCGTCGCTCGCGCCGCGCGAGTCGCCGACGCCGGTTCGACCCTCGAGCGCCACCGGACCGAGGCGAGCGTCGGACTCCTCGTCCTCCGCCGCTTTTACCGGGATTCCGCCGCCGATCTCCTCGAGTTCATCCTCCAGCTGCTCAGCCTCGCCGGCCGCCTGCCCGACTTTGACCTGATCCGCGCGTCGCTGGCGTTCGCCGATCCGAAGGACCGGGCCAATGCCATCGAAACGATCGAGCAGAGCTGCCCGCACGCCCTGTTTCGCCGGCTCCTGCCCTTGATCGAGTGGCCCGGCACCCGCCCCGTCCAAGGCGCGGCGCCACGAAACCTCGAGGCCGCCCTGCGCAGCGCCGCCGAGAGCGAACAACCGGTTGAAGCGGCCGCCGCGCTGCTCGCCGCCCGCGAACTCCACCTCGCCGACCACGGCGCGTGGCTGCACACCGCGCTCGCCCGCAGCCGCGACCCGCGCGGCCTCGCGTGGATCCACGAACTCCGCGCGCGCCCCGACTGCGGTCCGTCCTCCACGTTGCACCCGCTCGACCGCATCGCCGCCCTCGCGCGCAGCCGCGCCTTCGACGGCGCCCGCATCGCCGCCCTCGACTACCTTGCGGCCCGGGCAACCTTCCACCGACTGCCCGCCGGGCACCTGGTCTTCGCGCCGGACCGGCCGGCCGACGAGATGTTCGTCCTCGTATCTGGCTCGGTCGAACTCGGCCGGAACGCACAGACCCGCCTGGCAAACCCGGGCGACTGCCTCAACGAACGCGTGCTGATGGGCTCGCTCCGGCGGAACGAGATCGCCCGCTCGCGCGGTTGCCTCGCCCTCGGTTTCGCCGGCGCCACGCTGGCCAGCGCGATCGAGATCTTCCCCGCCCTCGGCATCAGCCTTTTCCGGCTCAAGACCACGCCGGCGGTCCCATGAAAGCGCCGGTTCCATTGCAGACGCTCATCCTGCGGGTGCTCACCCCCGCCCTGCTCGGGCTCACCGCACTCTGGGGCTGCTTCGTGTATTTCTCCATCCGGCAAACGATCATCGACGGCTTCGACCGCAAGCTTCTCGCGATCAGCGGCGCGACCGCGGCCTTCCTCGATGCCGAGGTCCACGCCTCCTTCCAACGCCGCCGCACGATCACCGCGCTTTGCACCGGGCCGGACGGACAACTCCTCGGCTGGGACGCCGACACCCGCGACCTCGTCGCCATCGATACCACCGCGGGCGGCGCCACCCCGCTCGGCCTCCGGACCGCCGGTCCCGTCCGCGCCCTCGCGTTCGACTCCGGCCGCGGCCGACTGCTCGCCCTCGCGGCCGACGGTCGCCGTCTCGAACAGTTCGTAATTACACCTCCGCAGCCTCTGCCGGAGCTCGTGCTCGCGACCGGGGTCGACGGCATCTTTGCCGACGTCGGGCACCTCGCGGCCTGGAGCGGCCGCACGGTTCTGCGCGTCGCCCCGGAGAACGGAGCCTGCGCCCCGCTGCCGTGGACCCTCCCCGAGCCCATGTCCGCACTGTGCCGGGCCGGCGCGGGCGCCGAGCTCTTCGCGATCACGACCGACGGCGCGGCGCTCCTGACGCTCGCCGCGGACGGCCGTGTGCTCCGCCGCCAGTCGTTGGTCGCCGGTGACACCGAAGACGCGGCGCCACCGCGCCTCCACGCCATCGCCGCAACCGGCGGCGCGCTGTACGCCGCCGGGCCCGCTCTCGCGACCATCGCGCCCCACGACGGTTCCGTCGATTGGTCCGGAACAGCCCTCGGGTATCTGTCCGAACAAGCACCCTTCTACCGCCGTTACCGCGAACCGTTCATCGCGATCCGCAACGCCGCGCACCTGACCTACCTCTACACCTACGTCTACCTTGGCGACGATCGGATCTACTACGTGCTCGACGCCACCGAAGGCGAGGGCCACTCGCTCCCCGGCGCCGAGGACCGGTTACCGACCCCCGCCTCGATCGAGGGCGCCCGGCGCTCCCAGTTCCTTGCCCAGCCCTGGGTCTCGCCGCTTCAACAATGGGAACAATGGGGCCTCGTGAAGACCTCGTCCTTCCCGATCACCACCGCCGATGGCCGCACCGTGGCGCTGGCGGGCGCCGACGTCGACGGCGGCGTCATCCGCGAGAAGACCCGCTGGGCGCTCTTCGCGGTGCACTTCGTCGGCGCCGGTTCGTTGCTCGCGGGCGGCCTCGTGTCGCTCCTCGTCACGCGCAGTCTCGTGCGGCCGTTGCGCGAGGTGAAGGAGACGGCCCTGCGCATCGCCGCCGGCTATTTCCATCGGTCTCAAAACGTTGGCGACGCCCGCGGCGAGACGTCGCGTCTCTCCGGGTTGCTCAACGTGCTCGCCCAGCGCCTCGAGGAGGAGGCGCAACGTTCGCGGGCCTATCAGGCCAGCCTCCATTCCCGTCGCCGCCAGACCACTCTCGCCCGCGCGCTGGAGGGCCTCGTCGAACGCGACACGCAGCGTTCGCCCACGGCAGCCGCCTCCGCCGACCAGTTCGCCGACCAATGCCGGACCGCCGCGGCCGAGTTGTCCTGGCGGGGGACCGCCCCGCCCGACGCCGTCGCCCTGGCCTGTTGGCGGGCCCGCCTCGGCCGCCTCGGCCGCACCCTGCTCGCCTCGCCGCTCGCGCCGGCTGAGATCCCCGCGGCGATGCTGGCCGCGGCACCGGTCCTCCTCGCGTGCGCCTGTCGGCAGACCACGCCGCCCTGTCTCCACTATTCCACCCGCGGGCGAACACGCCTGCGGCTCGGCGCCGAGATCCGCATCCTCGAGGGCAACGGCCGGCTCGAACTCGTCGCGGGCGACGCCCTGGAGTGGTTGCCCGGCGAGCCCGCCGTCCCGTCCCTCCCGGACCACCGCACCGCCTCGCCCTCCCCATGACTCTCGCCGAGAAAGTCTTCGCGTTGCACGCGGTCTTCCCGTTCTCGCAGCTCCGCTCCGAGGAACTGTTGATCGTGGCCACCGCGTTCCAGCCGCGCAGCTTCCCCGCCGGGCGTTTGCTCTGCCCGCGCGGGGAGCCGCTCAACCGCCTCTACGTCAAGGTGAGCGGCGACCTCGTCGACGAACAGGGTATCCATCTTCCGGCAATCGTCGGCACGGCCTCGCTTCTCGCCGGCCAGGCCTCGCCGGTCGCGATCTCCACGGGGCCCGAGGGCTACCGTTCGCTGCTCCTGCCGCGCGGGAAGCTCTTCACCGTGGTCAACGAGTGTCCGATTCTCATCGCGGGTTTCTTCCAGATCCCGCTGCCGGGAATCGACGAGCAACGCGCCCCCGCCTCCCCGCCATGACCCTGCGGCTGCGCTACCACGCCCTCTTCCTCTCGCTCTTCGCCGGCCTCGCGCTCGCCAACGCGGTGCTGTACCGTTTCATCGCCCGCGCGGAGACCGAGTGGGGCCTGGCCGAGCAGAGCCGCGGCTCCGCGATCTGCCTCGCCGAGTTCCTCGCCTCCGAGGGCGACTTGGACGCGCCGACCCGCGCCCGCCTCCAGCCGTCGCTTCTTCGGCTCGGCCGGACCGGCGAACTCGGGCTCTCCCTTTTCTCCGCTCAGGGCGGCAGCTGGCAGCACGAGTCCTTGCTCGAGCAAACGGAGCACCCGTCGCCCCCGCCCCCTTCAGCCGCCGTCCTCGCCACCCTCCAAGCCGGCCAGGCCGCCGCGAGCTTTACCTACCGCATCGGCGCCGCGGCCGACCTCGCGTGCGGCTACGCGCCGATCCGCTCGGCCGACGGAACCATCCGCGCCTTCGTCGCCGTCGCCGCGCACGACACCAGCTTCCGGTCACGGATGGCCGCCGTCCACCGGGCCGGCGCCCTGTACCTCGGCCTCGCCCTCCTCGTCGGGTGCATCGCAGCCGAGACCCTCACCCGCGCCACCCGCCAAGGTATCGCCCGACTGGAGCGCGACGCCGCCACTCTCGCCGCCGGCGACTACGCCGGCAACTGGATGCCCATGCGGGTCGCCGAGATCAACGACCTCGGCAACACGCTCCGCTCGATCGGGGACATTCTCCAGGAGGGCGGCCGGCAGACGCGCCGTCGCTTCGTGCAGGCGGAGTTGCTGCCTCGCCGGGAAGACACCGTGGCCGATTGTCGCGAACTGTGCGATGCCGCGCCGCCGCCCAGCGGCATCGCTCCGCATGTCGTCGTCCGACGGATCGAGCAAGGAATGCCCGAGGATTTCTGGGGCTTGCGCGCTGCAGCCGACTCCTGGGTTCTCGTCGCGGGCCGCCTCGGGCCGCCGGCGGACGGGACCGATCCGCTCGACCGCCTCGTCCGCGCGGCCGCCGCGCGCGATCTGCTCCTCGGCATCTGCCTGCACCCGACTCCCGACCGGGGGCCCTGGGCGCGTTTCGCCGCCGTGTTTCCCTGTGAACAAGGGCAATGCCTTTCCAGTCGCACCGGCGAACCGCAACACCTGCAGACCGTCGCCACCGCCGCCACACCGGTCTCCGCGCGCCGCGGCGCGCTCGGCACGCTCGCCCCGGAATCGCTCGAGATCGCACGCGACTACCTCCGCCAATTCCCTGACCAGCCGCTCGGCGATGTCGGGGAGAAACTCGCCGCCATCCTCGCCTCCCGCGACCGCGGCCTCCTGATCCTCTACGAATCCACATCCCATTTACGATGAGCGCCACGCCGACCACCACCCCCGCCCACGTCCCCTCCGGGATCCGCTTCAGCCTGAGATTCAAGATCCTGCTGGTGTTGACCGCCTTCAACGCGCTGGCGATCGCGGCTTTCACCGTCGACCGTTGGGCGACCGAACGGCAACGCCTCATGGAGGGGCTGCGCCGCCAGCTGGACACGAGCGCCCGCGCCTTGCCCGAGATGCTCCCCGACGGCTATCTCGACCGGGCCCGCGGGCCCGCCGCCGTCCCGGAGGTCGAATACAAAGCCATCGTCGACACGCTCTCCGCCTTCTGTCGCGACACCGGACTCACCTACCTTTACTCCTATGCGCGGGCCGACGACGCATTCTATTGCACGTCTTCGAACGGAACCCCCGAGGAACTCGCCCAAGGGACCTACGCCCGCTACTGGGGGCGCTACAACACCGCTCCGCCCGCGATCCACCGCGCGTGGAACACGAACGCCCCCGTGTACGAGGAAGTGTCCGACGAATGGGCCCACACCTACACCCTCTTCCTCCCCCTCGCGACCGCCGGCGGCACGCGGTACGTCGTCGGCGCCGACCTCCCCATCGGCTTCGTGCGTGGAGCCCTCACCGCCTCGCTCCGGCGAACGTTGGCGATCGGCGGCGGGAGCTTCCTCCTGTTCTTCGCGATCAGCTATTGGGCCAGCACCCGCTTCTCGCTCCACATCCGCTGGCTCGCCACCTACACCCACGAGCTCAGCGACTCCAACTTCGAGGCCGACCACGAGACGCCCCTCGGTCGCGCGATCCGGGACCTGCCGCGCTCGCGGCGCGACGAGATCGGCCAGCTCGCCGCTTCCTTCCTCGCGATGGAGGAGCGCCTCCTGCGCTACCTCCGCGAACTGACCGAGACCACCTCGGCCAAGGAGCGCATCCAGAACGAACTGCGCATCGCCGGCGAGATCCAGGCCAGCATGCTGCCGCAGGAGTACTCCGCGCCCGCCGATCGGCGCCGCACCGATGTCTTCGCTTCAATGAAGCCGGCCAAGGAAGCCGGCGGCGATCTCTACGACCTTATCCACCTCGACGACGACCACCTGCTGTTCGTGATCGCCGACGTCTCGGACAAGGGCATGCCCGCGGCCCTCTTCATGGCGGCCACCGTCACGATTCTCCGAGCCCGGGCCACGCCCCAGCTGCGCGACGCGCCCGAGGCGTTGCTCGCCCAGATCAACGAGCAGCTCATCCGCCAGAACTCGATGTGCCAGTTTGTGACCATCTTCCTCGGTGTCCTCGACCTCGCGACCGGCGAGGTGGTGTACTCCGACGGCGGCCACAACCGCCCCTACCATCGTCCGCTCGGGCAACCGGCCCGCATGCTCCCTCGCGGTGGCGGGATCGCGCTCGGCGTGATGCCCGAGGCGAAGTTTCTCCGCCACACCCTCCGCCTCCAGCCTGGCGAGTCCCTGCTGCTCTACACCGACGGGGTGACCGAGGCCATCGCCGCCGACGAGTCGTTCTACGGCGAACCCCGACTCCAAGCGCGCCTCGATCAGCTCCCGGCCGACGCCACCGCCCGCGAGACGGTGACCGCGGTCACGGAGGACGTCGCCGCGTTCAGCAAAGGCCATGTCCAGGCCGACGACATCACCACCCTCGCCGTGCGTTACCTCGGATGAACTCCCCCTCCCCTCATCTCGTCCAAGACCGGCACCACCCGGATCCGCGCGGCGACGAACTTCTCGTCCTCGCCGCCGCCGGCGACGCCGATCGCCTCGCCGATTTCCGCCGGCGCCACGCCGCCGGCGAACCCGCGCCCTACATCGTCGGCTTCATTCATTTCCGCGGCCACCGTTTCAGCATCGACCGCCGCGCCTACGTCACGGATCCCGAGGCCACCCACCTCGTCGACACCGTCGCCGCGGAAACCAGTACGCTCACCGCGCGCCTCGGTCGCACGCCCCGGCTGGTGGAGTTCGGCAGCGGAGCCGGCACGCTCGCCCTGTCGCTGCTGCTCGAACACCCGGACTGGAGCGTGACCGGACTCGACATCGACCCCGCCGCGATGGCGCTCGCCCGCGAGAACGCCACGGCCCACGGCGCCGCCCTCGCGCTCCTGGAGAGCGACTACTTCTCGGCTTGGCCCGTGGACGCGGAGCCCCCCGACGTGCTCTTCGGCGACCCTCCGTGGGGCGGCCCGACCGATCTGTACGATGACACGCGTGACGCCTTCTACTACGAGCAGATGCCGCCCCTCTCGGCGTTCCCGGGCGGCGAAAGCCCCTGCGGCATCCACGACGAGCTCATCGTGCGCCTCTGCGCGGCTGGCTGGCCCAGCACCTTGATCCTCAACTACGGCGTGCTGCCGCCCGAGCGGATCGCGCGCTCCGCCGCACCCCTCGCCTCGTGGCGCGTCGTCCGGCCTCGGCCGCGCATGTCGATTCTCATCGGCCACGCGAGGACGTGAGCCGTCCGCCCAGCCATCCCGAGCCTGACCGCCCCCGCCCCGGCCGGAGTCGCCGGTCGCACTCGCGAAAAAGGCGCGCCGTGGTGGGCGCGCCTGCACGAGCGGAAGGGATCGCGCCGTTCAGGGTTCGGCGACCGCCTGGTCGTAGAACTTCACGATGTCGCGGAAGTCGTCGCCTTCCATGAAGGCCATCGCGGCCTTCGGGTGCTGGTTGAGGTAACCGGTCAGCATATACGGGATCGCGAAGCCCCAGCGCAGCTCCTCGCGCATCGGTTCCACATGCTTCTGCAACGCCTCGAGGATCGGGCGCATCTTGAACTTCGGATTGTGCAGGAAACTCAGCGCCAGCTCCATCGGGCAATTGCCCGCGCCGCGGCCCAGGCCGCCGATGCTGGCGTCCACGTAGTTCGCCCCGAGCACGATCGCCTCGATGGTGTTGGCGAAGGCGAGCTGGAGGTTGTTGTGGGTGTGGATGCCGATGTCCTTGCCGGTCGGCTTGGTGAACTTCTCGAACCGCTTGTAGAGATCGCGGATCTGCTCGCTGTAGAGCGTGCCAAAGCTGTCGACCACGTAGAGCGCCTTCACGGGCGACTGCACGATCACCTCGAGCGCGCTGTCGAGCTCGCTCTCCGGCACGGTCGAGACGGCCATGATGTTCAGGCAGGTCTCGTAGCCCTTGTCGGTCGCGTCCTTCACGATCTCCAGCGCGGCGGGAATTTGGTGAATGTAAGTGGCCACTCGGTACATATCGACCATGCTCTTCTCGCGCGGCAGGATGTCGTTGTGGTAGTCCGTGCGTTCGGCGTCGGCCATGACCGAGACCTTGGTACCGGTGCGCTGGTCGCCCACCACGCGGCGGATGTCGTCCTCCGAGCAGCACTTCCACACCCCGAACTTGTCCTTCGGGTACATGCTCGCCTTGCCCTTGTAGCCGATCTCGAAGTAGTCGACCCCGGCAGCGACGTCCGCCTGGTAGATGGCCTGGACGAACTCGAGCGGGAAGTTGTGGTCGTTCATCAGCCCGCCGTCGCGCACGGTGCAGTCGAGCACCTTGAGTTCGGGACGGTAGGTGACCCAGCCTTTGGCGCCGGTGGGAGTGGAGGAGGATTGCGACATGGAATGGCGAACGGTTGGTGTTCGGGGTTGGAAGGGCATTCGTGAAGTGAAGCCCTGTCCCAGGCAAGCCCCGAGACCGGCGCCGATCGCGCGTCTCGCCTCCCCCGCCCGG
>JAEXPQ010000072.1 GCA_023446735.1 Verrucomicrobiota bacterium | reverse complement strand
GGGGGCCGCGGCGCGGCCCGCCCGCCGCTCCCCCGGTTCAACGCTCCCGTCGGGCCGCATCCACCGCCGCCTGTGCCTCCCGCACGCGGCGGTCGATAAACGGATTCGGCAACACGTAGAACGCCGGCACCAGCGCGATCAGCACCAGGCTGAGCCAACGCCAAGGCCCCGCCACCGCCGCGGCCACGGCGTAAAACAACACGGGCACGAGATGGAGCCGAACCACGAAGCGGGCGAACCCGCCGGGCAGGCCGGCTTGCGCGAGACGACGACCCCGGGTCGCATGGGCCCAAAGGATCGTGCCGAGGACGTTCGTGAGCGCCAGGGTAGCGCAGTACACCCGCAGCGCCCCGGCATCCGCCCCGGTCGCGCCGAGCAGTGCAGCGGGAAACGGGATGAACGCCACGACAAGCAGGAGCAGGAGGTTCCACCAGAGGAAACCCCGGTCGATCCGCGCCACGAAGTGCAGCATGTTGTGATGAGCCACCCAGTACAGTCCCACCATCACGAAACTCAGGGCGTAGATGAGGATATGGGGAAGGGCGTGCCGGAACATCGCCCACCCTCCGGTCACGCTCAGGTCCGGCCGGATCTCGAGCACAAGCAACGTGATGACGATGGCAAAGACACCGTCGCTGAAAGCCTCCAAGCGGTTCTTGTTCATTGTCTGGTCGACTCCGGGTGCCGCGTGGTCAGGACCGCGCCACTTTGAAGGCGAAATCGAAACGACCCAGTTTCTGCGCCAGCATCAGCCAGGCCGGCAGCAGCATCTCTGTGCCTCGCGCGGCACGGATGTCGCCCAGATCGATGATGTCGCTCCAGCCGAAATCCCGCAGCAACGCCGTCACCCCCGCCTTCCCCGCGGCGTCGTTGCCGCAGATCACCATCGTCGGTCGATCGCCGGTCCGACCGGGATCGGCCATGAGCGAGCAGTTCACGATGTTGAGCGTCTTCACCACGCGTGCCTCCGGCAGCGCCCGCTGCACCTGTTCGCCGAGCGAGTCGTGGTTGCAGACAAACAGGGAGAGTGGCTCGCCCGGGCGGACCTCGATCGGATTGCTGACGTCGACGACAACCTTGGCCGCAACCGCCGCCGGGCCCACCGCCCTGGCCACGTCCAGCGTGACGGTGCCCTTCGTGCACAGGAAGACGACCTCGCCGAAGGCCGCGGCGTCGGCGAACGTGCCTTGCGACGCGCGCGGTCCGGTCCGTCGCACCCAGTCTGCGGCCTTGGTGTTGTCGGCGGTGCGCGAGCCCATGCGGACCTCATGGCCCAGCTCGACGAGTTTCGAGGCGATGGTATCGCCGACCATGCCGGTCCCGAGAACGGCGAATTTCCGAGTATTCATTGTCTGTTACAGTTTCCGGTGTGGTGGTTGAACTTGGAGCGGCCACTCACACCAGCAGCGCCCCACCATCGACATCGAGCACCGTGCCGGTGACATAGCCGTTTCCGAGCAGGTAGAGTACCGCCTCTGCGGCATCGGCGGGCCGGCCGATCCGTCGCGCCGGGAGATGGGCGGCGACGGCGGCGAACATGCCTTCGCGTTGCGCCGCCGGCATCCCGGCGTAGGCGGGTGTGTCGGTCAGCCCGGGCGAGACGACGTTCACGCGCAACGGAGCCAACTCGACCGCGAGCGCGCGCCCGAGCGACTCGATCGCACCGTTGACCGCCGCCATGGTGGAATAGCCCGCTGCCGGCCGCCGGCTGAAGATGCCCGAGAACAGCACCACCGAGCCACCGGTGTTGAACTGCGCGCTACGCACCGCGCAATACGCCCCCCAGAACTTGCTGTCGAAGGTCGCATGCGCGTCACGCAGCGGATGGGTGCCGAACGCCCCGGCGGAGGTGGCGCTGCCCGCCACCACGAGGTGATCGATCGGACCGAGCTGACGAAACGCGGCCTCGACCGCCGCAGCGTCGGTCACGTCGAGGGGGAGAACCGCGACCGGGCCAGGAAGCGCTTTCCGCGCTTCCTCCAGCCTGGACGCCGATCGGCTTGCGATGATCACCGCGGCTCCCGTCTCGGCGGCCGCCGCGGCGGTGGCCAGCCCCATGCCCGAACTGCCCCCGATGATGACGATCCGCTTCCCGGCCAACGTGGACTGTGTGTTTGTTTGGGTAGTCATAGGTAAAATACTCCGGTTTGACCACGCTCGGCCTCAGGGATGCCCACCATCCGGGCAACCGAGACCGCCGACAGCGCGCGGCGCATGAGAGCGACCTTCTCCTGGTCCGCATCGGGATGCACGGTCACGGCGCACGCCGGGGCGCCCCGCGTGTCTCCGGCGGGCGGTGCGGGTGGCCGTTGCCGGTGTCGAACGCGAGCCGCCACGGCCCGCCATCGGTGCGCCGCCACACGCTCACGTAGTGTCCGAAATAGACTTTGATGGTCCCGTCGGGCTGCAGCACCTCGCGCTCCGACGGTCCCCAGGTGAAACCGAGGTCGCCCGATTCCGCGACCTCGACATTGGCCGGCTCCCACCGCAGTCCGACCGTCGGGCGCCACGACTCCCGGCGGGCTTCGAGTGCGGCACGCCCGCGGAGGCGCTGCGGATCCACATCGAAGAACACGGCATCTTCCGCCGAGAAGTGCTCGAACGCCGCCTGCACGCCTTCCTTCGCGACCATCGCCGCAAAAGCCAGTTCGGTTGCCCGCAACGACTCCCGGTCGGAATCGGCACGTACGGTCAGGCGGTACGCGATTCCGGCGCCGGCGAGCACACCCAAGGCGAGGAGCGCGAACAGAAGCGACTTGGTCACCGGCGTATGTTTCTGGTTCGGCAATTGGTCCATGGCGTCACGAAGCCCGAGACCAACGACGGTCGAAACCCCGTTGGCGCAGGCCGCTTCTGCCCGGGGACGAACCGGACTCCCGCCGGGATCAACCGCCTGGCCCATCCGGGCTCAAGTCATTCCGGTCGCTTCGTATCGGCGGCTCTAGGATCCGCGGAGCACTTCCACACCAATTCACGGATCGCGGCCACGACAGCATCCGGGCGCTCGAGGTGAACATGGTGCCCAGTTCCACCGACCACCTCCATCCGCCCCCGGGTCGACAGCGCCGCGAGCTCCCCCTGCAGTTCCTGCCAGACGATCTCGCTCCGTTCGATCTCCGCCGCGAGCAATTGCTCGTCGGGAAGCATCTCGGCGCGACCGTGCGCGAGCACGATCAACGGAACGTCCGCCAACCGTGGCGGCAACGGGCGTAGCGCAACCGGTTCCGCCGCCAGCGCGTCGAGTTGCTCCTTCAGGACTGAGCGGAGAAACGTCCCGTCGACCACGATGCGGGCGCGATAGGCCGCCTGCTCCGGCGGCGTCAGCCCCGGCATCGCTGGGATCACGGCGGGGGCCAGCGCCAAGAGGCCGGAATCGGCCACCACCGCCAGGACCCGGGCCGCTGTTGCGAATCCGGCCGCCTGCCCTTTCGCCCGCGCCACGAACCTCTCGGGCAGTCGGGCGAACTGCTGCTCGTGGGTCGCATCGACCAGCAACAGCCCTCCCACCGTCTCGGGCCAGCGGGCAGCGAACGCGCGCATCCGAAGCCCGCCCAACGAATGGCCGACGAGGATGTAGGGAGGCGCCAGCTGCCGCGTGGCCAGGAGCTGCCTGAGACTCCCGACCGGGTCCACGGCGGTACCTCCCGGCGCCGGATCGCTCCAACCGAACCCGGCTCGGTCGTAGACCACCACGGTGGCGAACTCCGCCACCTTTTCGGCCACCGGCGACCAGACCAGACCGAACTCCCCCGCGCCCGCCTCGAAGACCACGGTCGGACCGCCCCGGCCACGCACGACGACATGCAGATTCTGCCCGCCGACCTCGATCCTCTCGCCCGGCGCGGCATGGTCGCGCCGCAACGCCGCCCGGCGGACTTGCGCCACCACGAATAGTCCGCAAACCACCAGTACGACCAGCAGCAGCAGCCGGCGCCCAAGGCGCAGTATCGTTCTCTTCCAGCTCATGGGCCTAGTCCACCGCACCTTGATCCACCGGTCCCCCCTGCCCAAGCGGGTTCGCCGGAGCCCATAGCACCGACGTGGGGCCGTAGTGCTTCATCTCCTGGATCGCCGCAAAGAACGGCATCACCAACCGCAGGAACTCGCCGAAGCCGGGCGCGAGGCGGAATCCCTCCAGATGCGCCCCGACGCTGGCCCAGCGGATCAGCAGCACCCAGTTCTCCGGCTCGTCCGTGCCGCGGAGCAGCTCGTAGCCGAGGCAGTGCGGCGAGTCGGCGAGGAACCGGCCCGCCTCCGTGTAGGCGGCGGCGAAGGCCTCCGCCCGGTCCAGCGGTATCCTGTATCTGACGATTTCGGTGACCATAGGTTCAATGAGTCGGAGCCGTATCCGGGAAGAACGCCGGCAACGTGTAGTCGAGCAGGAGCCGGGGCATCGCATGTCCCGGGAATCGGCGCAGCATCGCATCCCGCACCGCTCCGGCGTTGCCGAGCGCGAGGGCGGCCTTGAACGCCTCGAGATAGCGGCGGGTTCCCGTGATCAGTTCCGCCCCTCCCGGACGCCCATGCCCCGGATACAGGACATCGGCACTCTGTTCCGCGAACCGCTCGAAACGCTCCAGTTCCCCCAGCCAACCCTCGAGGTTCTTCTCCCGCAGGAAAAGGTGCGTGCGGTCGTAGACAATGTCGGCTGTGAGCATTTGTCGGGTACCGGGACAATACAGCCCCGCGAGGTGGCGGCTCTCGGCGGCCGCGAAGGTCCGAACGTCGATGCGCTCGCCCTCGAGGCTCAGGCTCGGCTCCTGCCACGCCTGCGGCACCACCAGGCGCCGCGGGCCATCGGCACCCCAGCGCTGCCCGAGGATCGAGACCAGCGTGGGCCCGGCCGCGGCGATGGCGGCGACCACCTCCGGCGTGCTGTACACCGGCACCTCCGGGAAGGCCTCGATCACGACATCGAGCCCGAGGAAATGGTCGGGGTGGGCATGGGAGATCCAGATGAAGCGCAGCGCCTTGCCGCCGGAGCGGATCATGTCGACGACGGCCTCCGCCTCGTGGCGCATCTGCACCACATCGAAGAGGAACGCCTCGCGGTCGCCGCTCACGAGCCACGAGTTCGACTGCGCGGCCGCCTCCCCCGCGGTATGGCAACGGAAGGTGAGCCCGGAGCGGTTCGGCGTCGCGTTCGCCGCACCCGCGGACCGGCCGAGCACAAAGGCGCCGGCGGCCGCCGCGAGGCCAAGTTGCAGCGCCCGGCGCCGAGTGAATGGATGAGTTGTCATGGAGATCTTGAGATTCACCAGAGGGCGAGCAGTCGGGCGGGGCCGCCGCTGGCGCCGCCCACCTTCATCGCGCCAACGAACAGCATCGCACCGGCGCGTGGTGCTAGGCCGAGGTTCTTGATGTTCTCGATTCCCCATTTCCCGCCGGCGAACAGCGCCTTGTGGCCGAGGTAGTGGTGATCGGTGCCGGGGTCGAAGGAGATGGTGTCCACTCCGATTCCGCTGATCGCGCGCTCACGGAGCAGGAAGGCGATCGCATCGAGCGAGAATCCCGGGAAATGCATCGTGCCACCGGCGTCAGGATTGAGGAACGCGTGCGGATCCGTCGCCTTCCGGTCCCAACCGCTGTCCATGAACACCGCCGCCCCCTCCGGGATGGCCCCATGAGTCCGCTCCCACGCCAGCAGGTCGTCGGCGCGGACGGTCGCATCCGGGTCGCTCGCGGCTCGTTCGCGAATATCCACGACGACGAGCGGGATCACGAGGCTGCGGAGCGGGATCTGCTCAAGCGAGTACCCGAGCGGATGGAAGTGGTTCGTCGCGTCGATGTGCGTGCCGTTGTGGTCGATCATCTCCCACTTGTTCGCGAACAGCCCCATCGTCTCGAAGGTCGCGATCGGCGTCTGCCGGAAGGGGAACGTCACGCCAGGCACGGGGATCACGGGGAAGGCGCCGGTCAGCGTGTGGGTCAGATCGAGCAGCCGCGTGGCCCGCAGGGCGAGCGGCGACGACAGTTCGAGCAACTCCGGCGCGGGATCGGCGCCGACGGCCGTCGGTGTCGCCGCGGCCGCCTCACTCTCCGCCGCCGAGGAGGTTCCCGGCAGCCCGGCGGCCACGAGCGCCGCCGCGCCCGCGACGCCGAGACGCAGCACGTCGCGGCGCGAGAGCGAACGGACCACCTCCTGCATCACGATCGGGGCGCACATGGTCAGCGGGAATTGGCGGCCTCGATCAACTGCGGGAGCGGCTGGGTGACCCCGAGCTGCTGGAGCACGCCGAGCAGGTCGACAAGCACCCAGTCCTCGACGACCCGGCCGTCGACGACCTTCTGCACGAGCGCGCCCTTGATGTCGGCCTCCCGGCCGGTCGGACGGAGACCGAACCAGACGCCCTTCTGGGTGCCGTGCGCCGCGAAGAACGTGGCGACCATCTCGCCCTGCGCCACCGTGTGCAGCGTGGTGAAGCGCAGATCAGGGAAGGCGGCGATCCACTCCTCGCCATGCGCCTTCATCGCCGCAGCGTCGCGCGGGTGCTTGGTGGCCTCGACCGGCACGCCGGAGATGAGCGAGCTGGAGACCGAGCTGGAGGGGATCGCCGTATCCGCCCATCCAAACGCACGGGCGTTCCAGAAGTCGCGGAAGAAAGAGCCGGCCACCGACTCGGGTGAGCCCCCGGCCTTCAGCCGCGCCACGAGGGCGCGGCCGAGCAGCCCCCCGGAGAAGTTCTGCTGGCCGGTGATCAGCCGGCCGCCGCGGCCGACCGTGACGAACGGCTGGAACGGCGCGGTGGACTCGAAGCGGGCACCGCGCTTGCCGAGCTCCGTCTCGAGATAGAACGGGAGGTACTCGCCCGCACCGATCTGCGCCTGCGCGATCTTCTCCTCGGCGTTGCTGAAGCCGGTGACCTTTTCGCCGGCGACGAGATACGAGCCGTCGTCGAGCTTCACATCGAGCAACGCCGCCGTCCCGTGGCAGAGCGCCGCGATGGTCCCGCCGCTCTTCCAGAGGACCCGCACGAGGCGCTCCGCCTCCGGCAAGCCGCGCAGATCGAAGACGGCACCATTGCCGCCGGCGAAAACGACCGCCCGGTATTGGGAGGCGTCAACCTCGGCGAGCTTCAGCGTGGAAGCGAGCTTCGCGGCGTGCGCCGGGGTTTGCAGGAACCCGGTGCTGATGATGTCGTCGCGGTTGATGCCGTTCGGGTTCGCCGGGTCGCTGTAGGGATCGATCGGCGGCCGGCCCCCGGCCACGCTGGCGAGGTCGACTTCGAAACCGGCCTGGGTGAGTTCAAAGTACGGATGCGTGACTTCCGGCAGCCACACGCCGGTAGGGTAGCCCGTACGGCCGAGCACGGCGTGGCTGGTGGTGACGATGAGGACCCGACCGCCGGCGGACGGCGCCACGGGAACAGGCTCCGCGGCAGCCCGCCCGAGGGCGAGCACAACGGAAAGCAGCAGAAGACGAGTGATGGTTTTCATGGTAGGTCGCGTGTCGGCGCCGGTGTGGGCGCGACCGCGATCTCCGTCGACCGCCGTGGTACGGGGCGCTCCCGCTTCGGGACGAACCGCACAACGGCGGGGACCACCCGCCGAGCACTAAGCCCGCTCAACGCAGGCGCTGTTCGAGCTGCTCGCGGTAGGTGCGACTCGCCGCGATCTCAGTCCCGTCCTCCAGCACAAGCAGCGAATCGCCGTGGAACAGCGGACGCCATTCGCGCACCCGCTCGAGGTTGACGAGCGCGAACCGGCTCGCGCGCACAAACCCGCGGTCGGCGAGCCGCTGCTCCATCGCCGTCAGTGTTTCGCGGTGCAGCAGCTTCGTCTTGCCGCAATGGAGGCAGACGTAGTTTCCCTCGGCGGCGACCCAGTCGATCTCGGCCGGTTTCACAAACACCGTGCGCTTGGGATCGTGCACGGCGATCCGGTCCCAGCCGCCCGCCTGAGCCGCACCGCCGGAAAGGAGCGCCTCGAGCCGGGCCGGCAACTCCGCACTGCGGCGCTCCGCCAGACGCTCCCGCACCCGCATCAAGGCTTGGTGGATCCGTTCGTACTCGAAGGGTTTCAGGATGTAGTCGAAGGCGCTCGCCTCGAAGGCCCGCACGGCGTGGCGGTCGAACGCGGTGACAAACACCACGATCGGCGGCTCCGCGGGATTCGTCTCGGCGAGCACGCCGAACCCGTCGAGCTCGGGCATCTGCACATCGAGGAACACCAGATCCGGAACGTGTTTGTCGATCGCCGCCACAGCTTCCCGGCCGCTCGCGCAGGTGGCGATCAATTCGATGTCCGGCTCCTTGCGAAGCAGCGCCGCGATGAGATCGCGCGCCGGCCGCTCATCATCGACAATCACTGTGCGGATGGTGGGCGAGTTGGTCATGGTGCAGGTGCGGATAGCAGACGGAAGGGCAGCGTGACCGCCACGGTGATTCCCCCGAGGTCGTTGGCAAACAGCTCAAGCGCCTGCTCCTTGCCGTAGAGCGTCTCCAACCGGCGTCGGGTGTTGCGCAGCCCGATGCCCGCCGGACGGATGCCGCCCGAAGGCGGCCACTTGGATGGCGCGCCGGTGCCATTGTCCCGCAGCTCGACTCGCAGGCGGTCTCGCTCACGCCAAGCCCGGAGGATGATGCGTCCGCCAGCAGTGCGGTGCGCGATCGCGTGGCGCACGGCGTTCTCGACCAACGGCTGGAGGAAGAACGCCGGAACTGCGGCGGCGTGGGTGTCCAGATCGGCGTTGAGCGCGACCATCAACCGGCCCTCAAAACGCACCTGTTCGATCTCGAGATACCGCAGGGCCATCGCCACTTCCCGCTCCAACGGGATCTCCGCCGGCTGGTCCTCCTGGAGCGCGTCGCGCAGCAACGCGCCGAGCCGGGACACCACTTGGTTGGCGGCGCGCACATCCGTCAGCATCAGCGAGGAGACGGTGTTGAGCGTGTTGAAAAGAAAATGGGGATTGAGCTGCATGCGCAGCGCCGCGAGCTGCGCCTGGGCGAGCTGGCGCCCCAGCTCCGAGACCTCCCGCTCGCGGGCGCGCACCCGTTCGCGATAGACCCACACATGCCAGCCGCACGCGATCAGCGCGAAGGCGGCGAGGTTGAACGCCGTGCGGCGAAACAGGAGCACGCCCAGGTGATCGCGATACCCCCACTCCGGCGTGAGTGCCTGCACCGGCGACCACGGTGCGACCGCCATGCCGGCGCACAGCGCCGCGTGGAGCACCGCCAACACCGCCCCGCCGCCGAGATACGCCAGCACGGTGGTCGGCCAGGTCGTCCGGCGCCACGGGAACCGCCGGCAGATCCAGAACACGACCGGCGCCAGCAACGCCCACTCGAAAACATCGCCAAACGACCAGTAGAAGACCTGCAGCCAGCTCACGCTCAGCCCCACCGCGGGACTGACGAGGTAAATCTGCGCACCGAATACAAGTCCCATCACGGTCGCGCCGGCCAGCAGCCAGAGCCAGGGCGGCCGGCGGGTGCCGGCCGCCGCATCAGCGGGCGTGGCGGGAGAGTCTTTCATTTGTAGCGCCGACAGGGGCCGGTCTCCGATCTACTCGCCACCGACCCGCGCCACTCAAGACGGAACTGACCAGCTGGACTTCTGCCGGGACGAAACGCACGCCACCGGGTAATCTACTCCCGCAACAACACGATGGCGTCGAAGGGATCGAGCTCCACCGCCGAAACGGGCGCCCCGTCGTTGTACCGGGCGGTCGACTCCACGAGGAGGGCGTCGGCGATCGCCGGCCGCGCCTGCAGATTCGTGATGCGCACCGTCGCTCCGGCGGCCTTCGAGAGCGCAACCGAGGCGATCCGGTGCCATTGGTCGCCGCCGGTCGACTGGTCCAACACCGCCGAGGCCACGACCTCGCCGCCCGCCAGCACCTCATAGCGCACCTGTGTGCTCCACCCGGCCGCCGCCGGCGCCGCGGGCCACCACGCCTGCACCGTGTAGGTGTCGTCCGCCCGCACTCCGAGGTCCCATTCGGCGCTCCCGCCCAGTCCAGCGCTCTCATGGCACCCCTGGCCCCAATCGTGAAACCACGGCCCCGTCGCCACCCACTGGCCGCTGTCGTAGGCGGCCGGAATCCAACCTCCCGCCGAAAACCCCGGGGCCGCATCATCGACCACGTACTGATACTTCGGAGCTTGGGCGCCGAAGAGCCTCCGCCACGGACCGCCCTCGACGGGAAGCGTGCGCCGCGCGGAGGTCCCGTTGAGGAGCACGACCCCGTTGGTGAATTCGCGACGGAACACATCCGGGGCGTGCGGCACGAGGCGGACCTCGTCGACCCAGAACGTGCCGGCCCGGCTGCCGACATTGAAGCTCAGTCGGGCATCGGCGGCGCTCTCGGTCGCCGCGAACGTCACCGTGTATTCCCGCCACCCGGTGTCCGCGACGAGGCTCTTGTACAAACCGTAGTTGCGCCAATCGCCACCGCCCTTCTGCAGGCCCACGGAAAACGGGTGTGTGCCGTTCGCGCGGGCGAAGAACTTGAGGTCGTAGAGCTCGCCCTCCGCGATGCGCAGCGCCGGCTGGAACAGCGCGACATGCCAACCGGTGCCCATCCCGGCGTTCGAAATCTCTATACGACAGCTCGCGCTTCCGGTGGCGGACGCGGTCTCGTCGCGACAAAACACCGCCACGGCGCCGGCCGCCGCGTTCGCCCAATGGGTCCAGTGCGGCGCCAGCGCCTGTTCGAAACCGCCGTTGACGATCCCGTCGGTGGCCGGCCCCCCGGGCACCGCGAGCCGGACGGCCGGGCCGAGCGGCCACCCGAGGTCGACATCGAGTTCGTCGTACCACCAGTCGTTGCCGTGCAGGGTGTCGCCGAGCTCGTGGGCGAAGTAGCCGTCGTTCATCAACGTCACCCCAAGGCCGAAACGCATGTAGGGATAGTAGCGCTGCGCGAAGGCCAGCGTGGCGGGCGGCATCGGCTCCGCCGGCCGGTAGCCGTAGCCGTAGGCGATCTCGAACGGCGGTCCCGACTCGATCATCGGGATACGGGGCGTTCGGCCCGACGGCCACCAGTCGTGGTAGGCCTGCCAAAGCTCGGGAAACGGCAGGTTGCCGTCCTTGCACTGGGGCGCTGCGAACCCGAGACTGTCGCCGTTGAAGAGCGCGGCGAACTCGGGATTCGGAGGATCGGGCAGATGCCCGCTGGCGTACGCGTGCGGCATGAGCCGCCGCCAAATCCGGAGCTCGGAGTAGACTCCCGCCCGCCACGCGGCGTCGAACCACGCGGGGTCGTCGGGCCGGCCGTCCTCGTCGGCGTCGATCTCGACCGGGTTGCCCCACATGTCGCGCTTCAGCCACGACTGGGTCTCGAAGAAATTGTCGAAGAACATGCCGTCGGTCGCCAAGTCGGCATCGACGATCTTCCGGTAGGCTCGGCGCGCCTGGAACGCCGCGACCTCCGGCTTCGTCAGATTGAGCCGGTAGGCGCCGTTCCACACCTCGATCCGCCGGCCGGAGGTGTCCTTCAGCCAGTAGCCGTCCGGGATGCTCAGCTTCTCATACTCGGCGACCTCGACCGTATTGATCGAATCGAGCACCAGCGCCTGCGGATTGAGCGCCCGCAACTGGACGATCTGCGCGGGCGTGAACGCCGCGCCGAGCCAGAGATCGATCCGGGCACACCGCTCGATCCCGCCGCCCTGCATCACCTTCCAGGAACCCCAGAGGTTGCCTTTCCGCGGGAACGACGGATTCGCCGCCGGCAACGCCCGATAGCGCAGATGCAGCACCTCTTCCGGGGCGACGTCGCACCGGACGTAGACCTCGTTCACAACCGTCGTATCGGGGTTCAGACCGGCGAAGACGACCCCGTGCACGGTCCCGCCCTGCCCGGAGTCGAACGGTCGCATCGCCGCGTACGGCAACGCCTCGCCAACCGCGTACCGGCAACTCGCCGGACGCTCCGTGTTCACAGTGAACGCCACCTGCGTCGCTCCCGCGGGCAGGAGCGTGCTAGGAGGGTAGGCGTTCCAGAACGGGCCGAGCGGTGGCCGCTCGGTGCGCACGCGGTAGAACTTCCGGCCGCCGCCCGCCTCGTAGTCGACCACGCTCCGCGTTTCGCCATCGTCCTGGTTCACGCTCACGCCCAGCGTCGCCCAGTCGGTCGCGCCCAGGTCGGAACTCGCCTCCAGCGTGTACGTGAACTCCGGTACGGTCGGCCCGTAGGTAATCTCCATCCGGCCCGGCTGGGCCGGCACCGGGCGAACGGCCGTCGTGAGCGACGGCGCCTCCGCTCCGGCCTGCCCGCTGGCCCACGGCGTAATCGCCGCACCCTGCAGCACGAGCGCATAGAGAGTAGCCCGGCCGCGAAGGGCTTCGCGAGCGGCGCGCGAGGAGCGCGCGAAGGACATTGGGAGGAAGAGCATGAGACGGTACGATCGGGTGCCGAAGGGACTGGAGAACAGCTCACACGCTGGCGAGTCCCGCGTGCGCGCGCCGCATCTAGCATGCCTTAGCCGAGCCCACGCGGGAGCCAGTAGTGACCAACCGGACCGCCACTGCCACAGGTCACGAGCGCACCGGGACAAACCGCGCGGCGAACACCCCCGCGCGACCGGCCGCGCGGGTCCACCATCCCTCGGGGATCCTTCGTCGCGCGGACCGACAAATGGCCGACGGACAACCGGGACCGCCAGTCACGGGAAGTCGCTCGCGCCCGTCTCGGGCGCGACGGGAGCGAAGACGAACTGCAGCCCGCGCACATACGCGTCGAACTGCACCCCGGCGTGGCGCTCGCCGTCGATCAGACGGAACGCGTAGGCCAACTCCGGGTGCCTGCGCGACTGGACGCGGTAGTTGTAGCGCAGCACCGCGCCCACGTAGCGGGCGGACTCGTCGCCGCCGACCGCGACGAAGAGCCGCCCCCGCAGTGGCCGGCCGGAGCGCACAAACGACTCCTCGTATCCAAGGATCCAGTCGTCGCCAAGGAAGACGGAGGGCGTGGCGGCGACGTACCCCTGGAAGAACTCCGGCTTGGTGTACAGCGTGTAGAGGGTGAACAAGCCGCCGAGCGAGGCGCCGGCCAGCACGCGCTGCCGCGGATCGGCGCGATACTCGCGCTCGACGAACGGGATGATCTCGTTCTCAAGGCTGGCGAGGAACGCCGCGGCGTGGCCGGTCGCGGACGGATCGGCCGCGAAACCCACCATCGGAACCGGCGCCAGTTCCCAGAGCCGCATCGCCGCGTGGTCGAGCCCCTCCCCCGCGTAGCCGAGTCCCACGGTGATGAACTCCGGCGCGACCTTGTCGTACACGAGCGAACCCTGAATCGCCGAGATTTTGCCAAAATCCCAATAGGCGTCGGTGACATAGACGACCGGGTATCGTTTCTCTGGTTCCTCGGCGTAGTTGCTTGGCAGCCCGATGTGCAGCTGGTAATGGCGACCGGCCGCATTGGGCGGAAGCACCCGCAATTCGGAATGGGCGATCACATGGGGAGCAGGGCGGGCGGACTCCGCGGCGAGGTCCGCGACCAACCCGAGAAGGCACGGGGCGACAACGCAGGCGAAGAAGGACGCTTTCATGGGAAGGAGGAGGTGAGTCGGGGCGGCTGGACCACCACCGGTCCGGCAACGGGTGCGGCAGCGGAAACCAGCACCGCCGCCGGCAGCAAGCGCCGACTGACAAACTGGATCCAGAGCGGGACGAAATCCCGCCCGCCCTCGCGCCCCGGTGAGAAGGACCGGCGTGTCCGCGGCCGCCGCACGGCGGGGGCCGGTTGCCAGCCTGCCCCGGGCCGGATGGCGCGCGATACTTCGGATACGCCTTTCAATGCGACGGCTGGCGGAGGGCGGCTCTCCGCGAATCCGCTTGTCGGGACAACGCCGAACCTGCGGTAGTCGCGACAACGCGTTTCCCGATGCCAGGAGCCACCGTCACCTACCGCCCCTTGCCCTTGCCGGAGTTCCATCACCGGCGTCGCGCCCAAGCGGAAGGCGCGCACAGGCCCGTCTTCGGCACCGCGCGGTCCGGCGACTTCTATCTCGAGCGCACCGAAGAGGCCGTTGCGGCCTTCGGCACCGGGATCGTGCCGACCCGCTTCCAGTTCTATTTCATCGGGCTGGTCGAGAGGTCCGCGGCCACATGCACGACCGGTCTCGTCTCGTTTCCGGTCGGGCCACGCGTGGCGTTCTTCGTGCCCCCCGGACAGATCCACTCCAGCCGGGGCTGGACGACCCGGGATCGGGGTTACGCGCTCAGCTTCGCGGAGTCCTTCTTCACGGAGAATCTCGCCGACAAGCGCGGACTTGAACGTTCGCCCCTGTTCCGCTGGGAGCGCCCGCCGTTCTGCCATCTCGCGCCGGAGGAACACCGCGAGACCGCCGCCTTGCTTGCCGCGCTCGAAGTCGAGTGGAAAGCCCGCCATCTCGCCCAGCCGGCGGTACTACGCGCGCTGCTGCAGGCGGTGGTCGCGCGACTGGAGGCGGCCGTCCTCCGCGCCCGCCCCGAACGGCTCGAGCTCGATGCGAATGCCCGCCTCCATGAACGCTTCCGCGCCCAACTCGGGCGCGATTTCCGGCGCCAGAAGAGTCCCGCCGCCTACGCCGCCGCGCTGGGGGTGCACCCCAACCATCTGGCCAACGCCGTACAGGCCGCCTCAGGACGACCTCCGGGCTACTGGATTCGCGCGCGGGTGGTGCTGGAAGCGCAATGTCTGCTCGCCGCGTCCGCGTGCAGCGTGAAGCAGGTCGCCGCAGAGCTCGGCTACGACGACGTGGGCTACTTCAGCCGCCTGTTCAAGAAGTCGGTCGGCGTCGCCCCGCGCTGCTACCAGCTCGGACAGCGGTGACGGCGTGCCGGCGCACCGCTTCGGAGATTTGTCCCTATCTTCCTGAGATGTCTCCATTCTTCGCCGGCGAAACACCTGCTATGATCGGCCGACTCTCCAATCTCTCCGCACCATGACTTCCGCTGCTTCCACTCCCGTCTGGTTCATCACCGGCGCCTCGTCCGGTTTCGGCCTCGCCTTCGCCCGGCACGCGCTGGACCGAGGGTACCGTGTCGTCGCCACCGCCCGCACCCCCGCCAAGCTGGCGTCCCTTGTGGCGGCGGCACCCGACCGCGTGCTTGCCCTGCCGCTCGACGTCACCGAGGTCAAACAGGCCGAAGCGGCGGTCGCCGGCACCCTGGCCCGTTTCGGGCGCATCGACGTCCTGTTCAACAACGCCGGATACGGAATCGTCGGCGCCGTCGAGGAGACGCCGGATGCCGAGTTCCGCGCCCAGATGGAGACGAACTTCTTCGGCGCGGTGAATGTCACCAAGGCCGTTCTACCCTCGATGCGGCGCGCGCGCCGCGGCGCGATCGTGAACATCTCGAGCATGGGTGGTCAGATGAGTTTCGGCGGTTTCAGCGCCTACTCCGCCTCGAAGTTCGCGCTCGAGGGGCTGTCCGAGGCGTTGGCGCAGGAGGTGGCGCCGTTCGGCATCAAGGTCCTCATCGCCGAGCCCGGAGCCTTCCGCACCTCGTTCGCCGCGGAGGCGATGAAGTTCATGCCGCCAAGCGAAGCCTACCGCGAAGTCATCGGCACCACGCGCGACTTCGCCCACGCGATGGACGGCACCCAGGCGGGCGATCCGGCCAAGGCCGCCGCCGCGATCGAGGCGGCGCTCGCCGCCGACCGGACGCCCCTGCGTCTCCAGCTCGGCGCCGATGCGATCGATGCGGTGCGGCAGCACTCGGAACGGCTGCTCGCAGACCTTGCGGCTTGGGAAAAGACAGGGCGCGCCGTCGGCTTCGATTGACCCTCACGGGCCCCCGCCCCGGCCACCATCACCACCTGCGCGTCCGAGGGCACCCGCGCAGGTCACTCCTCGCCCAGCGGCTCACCCCACGAGTCCGGCGTCCCGTCCCAAGATGCCGGCAGCTTGGCCCAGCCTCCTTCCCGGCCGGCGCCCGTTCCGCCAAAGGCACATCGCCCCGCGCGCCGTTTTACCGCTTTTCGCCACCGGTGTGGTTGAACGGCGCACGGCGCCCCAAAACATCGACCCGTCATGCGCCCTTCGCTCCGGTGGTTTCTCGCCTCGTCGCTCCTTGCGTGGCTGTGCCTCTCGACCTCGGCCCAGACCAACCTCGTCCCGTTCGCCGACTTCGAGTCCGGCACCCTCGCCGGCTGGAACGAGGTCGGCGCCACCACCGTCTCGACCGACCACGTCCACGGCGGCACGTATTCGGCCCGCAACACCACCGGCGAGCTCCGCGCCAACTTTCCCACAGTCGTGGGTCGCACCTACAAGGTCGACGGCTGGCTGAAGATCGTCGCCCAGACCGGCTCCGACTGGGGCGGCTTCCGCGTGCTCGTCACCGCGCAGAACTGGACCGATCTCGCCCGCGCCTTCCCGATCCTTCAGGCCACCCATGGCAACGAATACACCAAGATCGCGTTCACCTTCACCGCCACCACCACGAGCAGCCGACTCCAAATCGGCTACTTCGGCGGCGCGGGGCGCCAGATGATCGTGCACGTCGACGACTTCCGCGTCTTCGAGGACGACGGCAACACCCCACCCTCGATCACCGCGGCCACGCTGACGCCTACGACCATCACAACGCTGCCGGCCGACCAAACCTTCGCCGTCACCGCCACCGACGCCAACGGCGCCATCCGCTCGATCTCCTGGGACTTCGGCGACGGCGCCCGTGCGCAGACCGCAGCCGGCACCCACCGAGTCGTCGCCCCCGGCACCTACCTCGCCCGCGTGAGCGTCTCCGACGACGACGGCGCCATCACCACCGCCGAGATTCCTTGGACCGCCGCCGATCCGGCCTGGCCGACCCTCGCGCTCACCGCGCCGGCGGATGGCGCCACCGTCTCAACCGCCTCGGTCACCGTCTCCGGCACGACCTCCGCACCGTCGCTGACCCTCAGCTCCGATCGCGGCACCGTCACCACCCTCACCACCGCCGGCACGTGGTCGACCCCCTTCACCCTGTCGCCCGGATGGAACCGCCTGCTCGTGCAGGCGCGCGACACCGCAGGGCGGGTCGTCACCGCCGAGCGCCGCGTGCGCCACGTTCCGTCAACCGCGCTCTCGTTCGCCAACATCGTCGTGCCCTCGAGCGCTGAGCGCTGGCAAGCCGCCGAGTTCACCTTCGATCTGGCCGGCAGCGCCGCCACGCACCCTAGTTTCCCCTACACCGCCGAACCCGCCCCCGGTCTCGCCTCCCTCGACGGCGCAACCGTCGACGCTCTCTTCACGTCCGACAACTGGACCACCACCTACCGCCGGCCGGCGTTCCTGCACCAACCCTATCAGCGGGACTTCCGTTCCGGCGAGGAATGGCTCTATCCGGCCGGCGCCCCGCGCTGGACCGTGCGCTTCGCTCCACCCACGACCGGCACCTGGCGGGTCCGCTTCGCCGCCGCCGAGGCGCGCGGCTCGGTTCAGTCCGGCGAATACACCTTCACTGTCGGCGCACCGACCGCGCCGTCCAATCGCGGGCCCGTCCGCCGGTCCGGCGATCCGCGCTACTTCGAGTACGCCGATGGCACGCCCTACCTCGGCGGCGGGCACGGCGGCGGCGCCAGCCCGGAGCGATTCTCCTACGGCGTGGCCGATGAACTCGCCGCCATCGGTCCGGGCAACGAGCAACTACTTCGCTGGTGGATCTCCGGCTACCTGTGGGGCTCCGCCTGGCAGCCCTGGAACTCGCTCACCCTCGGCTACGACGGTACCGTACCGCGCGCCGGCCTCGCGCTCGGGGCGGCGTACGGGAACGGCCTGGCCGCCTGGCGGCTCGATGGCGTCAACCCGCTACTCTTCCAGGGCTGGATGTCCGGCCACGCGCCGCTTGTCCCGGGCCGGAACTACCGTGTCCTCGTGCGCTGGCGGACCGAGGGCGTGACCGGCCCCGCCGTCGCCGGCCAGCCCCACGGCGCGTGCCTGAAATTCACCGGGTGGCCCACCGTCGGGCAGACCGGCGCGCTCCCGACGTTGGTCGCGCACGTCGCCGGCGACACGCCGTGGCATCTCGCCTTCGCCGACTTCACCGCCTCGACCCATCTCCTGCCCAATCTCGCCGCCATCCTTGAAAACACCACCGGCGGCGCCGCCTACATCGACGAGATCGCGTTGCACGAGCTCCTCGCCGGCGGCTCGCTCGGGCCGCAACTGCTCCGCTCCCCGCGCGCCAACAGCCACCTCACCTTCGACCCGCGGCGCGGCGAAGGCCTCGACCATGCGCTCGCGCTGGCCGAGGCGGCCGATGTCCAGTACCGCCTCGTCGTATCCGAGAAGCAGGAATGGCTCCTCGACCATCTCGGGCCCGACGGACTGCCGGCGGTCAACGGCGGCTCGTTCCACGGCGCCACCGCGACGCCCGCGCGCCAGCTCCACGAGGCCTACTGGCGCCACCTCTTCGCGCGCTTCGGCGCCTCCCGCGCCGTGCACTCGTGGGAATACGTCAACGAAGCGCCGCCGGGCGACGGCAACCACTTCACCCTCGCCACCCGGCTCGCCACCCTCGCCGCCGCCGACGGAAACCCCCACCCCGCCTCCCTCTCCACTTGGGCCACGCTTGGCACCGCCGCCTGGAACGCGCCCGCCAACGCCGCGCTCGATCACACCGATTTCCACTGCTACGTGAACGGCACCGGCTGGCTCGAGCCGAAGGCCGCGCTCGCCGCCGACTCCGCCCGTTTCTTCCACGAGTACGACAACGCCGCGCTGGCCGCCGGCTTCGGCAAGCCGGTCGTCTGGGGCGAGATGGGCATCGACGGCACGAACGGCACCGACGGCGAGGACCCGCTCCTCGCGCAGGACACCGCCGGGGTGTGGCTGCACAAGCTCGTCTGGGCGCGCTGCGGCCCCGGCGGCGTTTATCCGATCTATTGGTACAACGACAATCTCTTCGCGCACCACCTCCACGGTCGCTTCGGCGCCTGGCGCCGTTTCATGACGGGCGTGCCGCTGACCAACGGCCGCTATGTCGATGCCGCCGCCACCGCGTCCACGCCGGCGCTGCGCGTCCTCGGCCAGCGCGACCCCGTCGCCGGTCGCGCCCACCTCTGGATCGACAATGCCGCCCACACCTGGCGGGCCGTCGTCGACGGTACCGCCATTCCGCCGGTCTCCGGCACCGTCACGCTCAACCTCGGACAGCCCAACGCCGCGGTCGCGGCCACCTGGTGGAACACCGCCACCGGCCAACCCGGCTCCACCGTCGCCCTCACGGCCGATGCCGCCGGCAATGTCACGCTCTCGCTTGCGGCCCTGGCCACCGATACCGCCGTGCACCTCGCGGCGAGCGCGCCCCCGGAACCGCCCTCCGCCGACGACTGGCCGCAGCTCCAGCGCGACGCCGCCCGCACCGGCCGCACTCCGACCGGCGTCGCTCCGCCGTACCGCGCCCGCTGGGTCTGGCTCGGGCCGGCGAAAACGCTGCGCAACCGCAACAGCAGAACCGGCTGGCCCGACGACCTGACCGCACGCGACGGCTACGACTACCCCGGCCTGCCCACCGCGGTGCCGTTCACCATCGCCGACTCCGTGCAGCCCGTGCTCGCCGCCGGCCGGCTCTTCGTCGGCACTCTGGAAGGCCAAGCGCATGCAATCTCCGCCGACGACGGCTCGACCTTGTGGTCGGCGGTGTTGCCCGGCCCCACGCTCTCCACCGCGGCCGTTGCCGGCGGCGTGGTCGTCTTCACCACCCTGACCGGAGAGGTCGCCGCGTTCGACGTGCGCGACGGAACTCCGGCCTGGACCTACACCGCCGGTCGCGCGATCACGGGCGCTCCGTGCGTGGTCGACAACGTTGTCGTCATCGGCGCCCAGGACGGGCGTGTCCATTGTGTCGATGCCGCGACCGGCGCGCGGATCTGGCGCAGCGAACGCTTCGCCGCCCCGATCCACGGCGGGCTCTGCTCCGACGGCACCAGCATCTACGTCGGCAGCGAGGACATGATTGTCCACGCACTCAACCTGAGCGATGGCACCGAGCGCGCGACGCACCCGGTGCGCGGTCAGAGCTTCCGCATGCTCTGGCCGGTCTTCCACGGCGGCCGCGTGTGGGTGAGCACCGTCACCACCCCGCTCGTCGGGAGCGAATACCTCGGCGAGGCCAACGCCGGCTCGCAGCTCTTCGCCGACGGCGCCGACCTTGCCGGCGAAGAGACCAACCTCCTGCGCTGGCTCGCCGGCGACACCAACGGCGGGCGTTGGCCCGACGCTGGCGAGGACTGGCGCCACCTCTTCACCCTCGACGCCGCCACGCTGTCCGAGCCGTTCGTGGTGCCGGCCGCGCCGGTCGACGGTGTCGGCGCACCCGCACACCCGGTGGTGATCGACAACGACGGCCGCGTGCTCACGTACTTCAAGACGAAGTTCCCCACGCTCACCGAAGCTGTCGGCGGGGTCTTCGGCACCAACTACAGCATCGATCTCGCCGCCGTCGACCCGGTCACCGGCCGGCGAGTCCCCATCGACCGAGGGCGTTTCGCGAATCCTTGGCCATGGGAAACCGACAACCTCTACGGGATGAGCGTCGCCGGCACCCAGCTCTGGCTGCGCCAGAACTTCCGTGGCACGCAGATGATCGACCTCGCCAACGCCACCGCGCGCGGAGTCTCCGCGGCGATCCGGCACCGCGACGGCGGCACCTTCAACTTCGACATCGTCTACAAGGATCAGAACCCGCCGATCGCCACCCCGCAGACGACCGTCATGGGCCGCACCGCCCCGATCATCGCCGGCGGCCGCGTTTACTTCACCGAGAGCTGGGGCCTCACCGCCGTGGAGCACGCCCAATGAAAACCTCGCGACTTCTCCGCCTGCTGTCCGGGCTCGCCGCCCTTCCCTTCGCCGGGGTCGCCGTCTCCGGCCAAACCGTCGACACCGCGCGTTACGCCTGGCAGTTTCCCGTCGCCGGCCCCGTCGCCCCGACCGCCGCCGACCTCGTGGACGAACTCCGCCACGAGGTGCAACGCATCCTCGATTCCGGACACCTCGCGCCGCTCTACGTGAGCACCTCCGATCAGGAAAGCGTCGGCTACACCGTCTATCAGGAACCCGGTCGGATCGTGACCACGCTGGCGTGGGCGTATCCGTATCTCACGTCCGCACAGCAGACGGCGGTCCGGGCCTATGTCGGAGTCGAGTTCGCCGACGTCCGTTTCTCGCCGTGGGGCGTGTCCGCCGGCGGGAAGAACGGCAATACGAACTACCCGCTGCCGCGTGACGTCGGCACCCCGCGCGAGGAGCATCCCAAAACGAAGTGGTGGTATGCGCGAACGGACTTCGGCCACAACCGTCCCTTCCTGCACCCGCTCTACGGCGCTTGGCTCTACGGCTGGCGGACCGGCGAGTGGTCCGCGGTCGACTCCGCGTGGCCCGCCATCCGGGCGCGTTACGAGAACTACGCCGACACCGACGAAACCCGCCTCTACGGCGGCATGGCCGTGCACATCGCCATCGCCCGCCTAGCCGAACGCGCCGGCGACACCGCCACCCGCGACGCCGCGGTGGCGCGGCTGCAGTCGCGCCTCACGGCCGGGCTCGACTTCGCCGCGATCGAACAGATCGCGCGCGGCACCGCCGGCGAGGAGTGGCGCTCGCCGTACGGCAGCTACCCGAACATGTACGACAGCCGAATGGACGGCACGACCGTGCGCGGCTGGCCGTGGCTCAATCTCTCCCCGGAGATCGGCCGCTACCTCGGCGAGGCCTCGCCCGCACTGCGCGCCTCGGTGCTTGCGCGGTTCGAGGAAGGTCGCGCGGCGTTGCCGTTCTGGTGGCTGCCGAAGCTGAGTTATTTCACCCGGTCCTGGACCGGCGACGAAGGCTCGGGCGTGCTCCCCGAAGTCGTCGGCATGATGGCGCCGATCGAGCGCTGGGTGCTGCAGGCCGACGCTGCCACGCTTGCCTCAAGGATGCGCGGCGCTCCCTTCGGCCGCGGCGACTGCCATTGGATCGAGGCGCTCGTGCAGGCGGTCGAGGCCAACGCCACCATCGCCTGGCGCGATGTGCGTTATCCCGCGCTGCCGCTCGAAGCATGGCGCAACCAGACCTTCGGCTCCGGTGCGTCGTCGCCCGCCGCCGACGACCTCGCCGACTGGGATGGCGACGGCCGGGCCAATCTCCTCGAGCGTGTCCTGGGCACGGATGCGCTCATCGTCGACGCCGTGCCGCTCACGATCGGCACGACCACGATCGGCCCGGAGGCTTTCGCCACCTTCACCTACCGGCGGGACAAGACCGCGTGGGATGTCGCCGACACGGTCGAGATCTCCACCGATCTGAACACGTGGACGGAGTCCGCGCTCGCAGCGGGGACCATCGACCAAGGTCGTTTCGAACAGGTGACAGTGCGCTCGGCCCAGAGCATGGCCTCCCACCCACGTCTCTTCTTCCGGCTCCGGGTCTCCCGGCTTCCCTGAGAGTGCCTTCGGTTGCCACCCGCCACCGCGGGCTGAAGCCCGCGCCACCGTCCCACCCTGCGACTCCGCGTATCGCGGCCTCCCCTCGCCGCGGCGCCTTCAGGCAGCGCCGCTTCACTCCACCGGCAACGTCGCGCGAACCCGCAGAAACAGCCGCGGCTCCGCGCCACCGAGCGGCACAAGGACCCGCAGCAACTCCGCCGTCCCGTCACCCTCCGGGTCCGGATCGACCACCTCGATGGTCGGCGCCACGAGCACGTTCCACGCGACGAGATCCGCCGAAGTCTCGTACGTCCACACCAAGTCCGTCGCCACTCTGTTGCGACGGTGCGACAGCACCGCCGAGGTCGCTCCGTTGGCCTCGAACAGCGCGACGGCCGGCCCGTCGCCGGTCGCGACTAGCGGCTCCGTGCGCATCGCGTACTCGAGGAGATTGACGACACCATCACCCTCGGGATCGGCCGCGGGGGCCGCCGCGGGTCCGGCCAACCCCTGCGTCGCCGCCCAACCGGCGTAGCCGGCCGCCTCCTCGCGTTCCGCCACCCACAGCAGCGCCTCGAGACACCGCAGGCGGTACACATCGAGCAGCCCGTGGTTTTCGTACGGCCAGGGGATCCTCCCGGCGAGGTCCGCGTAGCTCGCCCCGAGCACGTAGGCTTTCGCCTGGAAGACGTCCGCAGCCATCATCGCGGTGGCGCTGTCCTCCTCGCAATTGCCGTTGATCGCGGCGTGGCCGTAGTCGCCCGTGTACCAGAACGGATGCAACGCCTCGATCGCGGCGACGTGCTGCGCGAGCTTCTGTGCGGCCGCCGGATCGTCGCGCCCCAGCGCGTTGAAGGGTTCGAGAAACGGATGGAAACCGGTCAGCCGATACGGACGCGCCGTGGTGCGCCCGCGCACGAACGCCACCGTGCCGGACTCGCTGAGCTGGTGGAGTTGGCGGAAGTCCGTCTCCCGATCGCGCCGACCCTCGGCCGGGATCGGCAGGTTGCCCTGCTGCAGACCGTAGGCGTTGCACGTGTCGTAGCTGACCGGGACGAGCGTGCCGGCGTCGTAGAGCCCGCGGGCGTGGAAGATGCGGTTCACGCGTTGCGCGAGCATCTGCTGGTGGTACGAGTCTGCCTCGGTCTGGAGCGCCGTGTCGCCGTTTAGGGCGGCCAACTCCCGCATGGCGAGCGTCGCGGCGAGCTGCCGGTTCGGGTGGAAGTTGTCGGCGCCGAGGACCGTCACCTCCGAGCGCCAGGTCGGCCAGCCGAAGAAGCCGAGCGCGGGAAAGAACGCCCCGCCCGCCCCGGCCGTTTTGAAGAACGAATACTGCGCCTTCAAACGGCTCCAGTTCGTCGCATTCTGCACCAGCGCGCGGCCGGCGCCGCTCGCGCCGGTGAGCTCGACGAAGCGATGCAGCGCCCAGAGCCGGTCGGCGATGAAGTTCGGATTGTCCCAATACCACTTGGCGCGCACGCCGCCGCCGGTGCCGGCCGGATTCTCGAACGTCCCGGTGTCGTAGTCGAACGCGGCCTGGCCCGAGATCCAGGCCGGCGTGAGCGCGCGGGTCTGGAACTGCGCGACGAGCCACGTCTCCAATTGGCCGCGCAGCTGCGGCTCGTCGAGGTACGGCAACGCCTCCACCAACGCGATCAGGGTCTCGCCGCCCTGCCACTCGACCGGGGGGCGCAACTCGTCCCACCAACGAACCCGGGGCAGGGGCAACGCCGGCTGTGCGAGGAACGCCTCCACGGCGGCGGCGAGCTGCTGGCGCACCGCCGCGGCGGGCGGAATTGCGCGCGGGCCGGGCCAGGGGTCGAACGTCTCCTCCGCATGCGCGACCGGCGTTGCGACCGGCTCGGCCGTGAGCGCGTACAGGTGGCCCCACGAGACGTAGAACGCCAGGGTGCGCGCGCCATCGCGGACCGCGACCAGCGGGCTCGTCGCATCCACGCCGCCTGCGTAACCGGCCGGGCTGCTGCCGCCGAACCGGCTGAAGTGCTTGTACCGACCGCCGAACGGCGGCGTGAGGACCCGCCCGTGCTCGAAGTCGTCGATCTCGATCGGGTAACGGTGGTTGAAGATGCCGTTGCCGAACACAGCGGTGTTCTCCGCGCGTGTGACCGTGTCGAACGATGCGATGTCCTCGCTGATCGTCGTGTAGAGACGAGCCCCGAGCAGCGTGGGGCGGCCGATCTCGTCGGCCCGCGCCTGGAACTCCGTCTCGTAAGCGATGTGCTCATACACGCCGGTCTCGAGGTCCATGCGCCACAGGCGGATGTCGTGTTCGAGCGCATGGTCGCCGCCGCTGCCGCTCGCCGGGAGCCACGCCCGGCCCGCGGCGTCGACCACCGGTGTGTGCAATCCCCAGTACGGCAGGTAGAGCGGCTGGTAGCGGGTCTTGTCGCTGTCGTAGTCCCAGAGATCGGCGCCGCTTGCGGCGTCGAGCCACCAAGCGGGGCGCCGCCGCGGGTACTGGTGGTAGTAGTCGGCCCACGCTTCGAGCACGACCGGGCCGGGTTGAATCGAGCCCTGCAGGATCGCGGGCAGGTTCTCGCGCGGCTCGGAATACTCGAAGCCCGGTTTGCGGGTGAGGAAGCAGACGACTCGCTTCCCTCCACTCCCGACACCGGCGACCGCCAGGATGTGTTTGCTGAACGCGCCCGCGAGCGTCGTCCGCCAGAGCTCGGCGCCCGTCACCGGATCGAGCGCAAACGCGGTGTTCGCTCCGTTCGCGAAGAACACCGCCGGCAAACCGGCCGCCGCCTCGCCCAGCGCCGGGGAGTTCGCCAGCGGGGCACCCGCCGCGAAGCGCCACGCCTGCCGCTGAGAAACGGCATCGTCCACGGCCAGTCCGTAGAACGTCCCCGCGATGGTGCCGACCAGGACCGTGCCACCATGCACCACCGGCGTCATCATCACCGGACCGTCCAAGCCGAAGCTCCAGCGCAACTCTCCCGCGGCATCGAGACAGTACACCAGGCCATCGTGCGCGCCAAAGACCAGCCGCAGGCCGCCGTCGCTCGCGAAGCAAGCGGTCGGCGTGTCCGAGATCGCGCCGCCCGCAGTGAAGACCCAGCGCACCGCTCCGGTCTCGCGGTCGAGGGCGTACAGTTTCCCGTTCATCACCCCGAGGTAGACAGTGTCGCCCACGACCACCGGCTCCATCTCGACCTCCACACGTTCGCCGAAGAAACGTTTCCACTTCAGGTTCAGCCGCCCTTCGCCGGTGAGTTGCAGGTCGAACGGTGCCGCGTAATGCCGATCCGCCGAGCGCCCACGGGTGGGCCAGTCGGCTTCCGTGAACGGCTGGGCCGACACCACCGTCGCCAGCAGCAGGCCGGCCAACAGTCCACCGCATCTCCTGTTCCGTGTAGCCATCGCAAACATCGCCAAGTCCTCCGTTCGGGGTTGTGCGCGGTGTGAGTCCACGCGTGGTCACCGGCGAAATCCCACCGGCCCAACCGCTCCCAGGCCACGGCGCTTCTTTACGAGAGATTTGCGCCCCACCCGTACGGCTGCAGCCGGCGGCAAACGTCCGGACCATCGCGAAGCCGTCCCAATCCCTGCGGGGCCCGGTGGCACCAAGAAGGATCGCGGGGCATCGCACGCCCCGGGCTCGAGACGAGGAGACGAGGGCGTATTGCCGCGCCGCCGAGACCTTCGGCGCAGGGGCCGCGGTGGAGCGGCGCCGCGGGGCGGCCGGTACGACCCTTGACGCGGTGCCCGCGACCGCCGCAAATTCCCCCGCGCATGCCCTCCGTCCCCCGTAAAAAGAAGTCCGTGAAGCGTACCGCCGCCGGTTCGACCGGCCGCGACCGCATCGTCGCCGCCACGCTCGATCTCATCGTCCGCAACGGCGGCTGCCGCGGGGTGAACCTCCGCCAGATCGCCGCCCGGGCCCGGTGCGCGCACACCAACGCGTACAACTACTTCGACTCGCTGGAGGATCTCTTCTGGGCCGCGCTGCATCAGGCGCTCGAGCTCCAGTTCTCCGCCACGGAGAAGGCCCTCGCCGCCCCCGCGGCCCAGCGTCAGCCGCTGCGCACGTTGCTGGAGAACCACGTCGTCTTCGCCCAGCGCAACCCCGGACTGTATCGTCTTTTCTGGTTCGAGCCGTTGGCCGGCAAGCCGCCCGCCGCGGTGCTGCAACGCTTCGACCAACTGCGCCAGATCTGGGTGCGGCTCCTCGGCGAACGCCTCAAGGCGCTCCGCTCGAAGACCGACCCGACCTGGGCCGGCCACATCGTCCACGGCTACCTCCACGGCGAGGTCAGCAAACTCATCGGCCGCCACGCGCTCGTGCCCCAGTCGGCCGACGACCGCGCCCGCATCGTTGACAATACGCTCGCCCTCGTCGACCTCGTCGCCGCCGCCGGTCCCAAGCCGCGCCCGCGCAAGGCGTGAGCCGGGGCTCGCGCCGGCGAGGCGCCCCTGCGCCACCGCCGGTGCCGCCTCGGCCTTCCGGCATCACGGCCATGTACAGAATCCGCCTGGCCGTCTGCCGCTCCCGGCTGGACGCGTCTTGCGGTCCGACCGGCCGCGGCGTTCAGCGGTGCACAATCTCGCCCGGCTTCAGACGAAAATTCGCCAAAGCCAGGCCGAGATTCCAAAACATCCCGCCGGATCCGCCGGCGGCGGTAGACAAGAGGTAACGCCCCTCCCTCTCCTCGAAGACGAACGGGCACGCATCCGCCCCGCCTTCCAGTTTCACGAAGGCCACCACGCGCGCACCATCCCGATAGGCCAGCAACACCTTCGCCCCCTTGACCTTGGTGATCGTCGCGAGCCAGCGCTCGCGCAATTCCGGCTTCGCTTCGAGGCGCTCGAAGAACGCCGCCGAGCCCGCAGTATAGAGCGCGCGGATCGCCGCCCCATCGCCGGCGGCATAGGCCGTCAGCAACTCGGAGAGGGTCAGCCACGGCGAGGTGCGCGCGGTCGGCTCCATCGCCGGAGCGATCCCTCCGGCGGCACCGTCGAACACCTGACCCGTCACCGCGTAAACCAGCTTCCCGTCGCGCAGCGACTCCGGATCAGCGCGGTATTGGTGGGTCGCATCCGATTCCAGTACGATTGTGAGCGGCGAGCACGAGAAGGGAGGCACTTCGGCAAACACCGTCGTGACAGCGAGGAGAAGACAGACGAGGAAACGAAGTTTCATGGGGAGAGCGGCGGGAGTGGAGTTCGCGCCCCCACCGGGGAGACGCAGCGCCACGCCAGCATAGCGCTTCATCACCACCTTCATATTACAAACTCCGGCGAAGCTCCCATCGCTCGCCCCCCCCGGGGACTCGCGCGACCGCGGCGCCGGACCGCGGTTCACGGCACAAGATCGCCAACCATGTCGGCCGGAGTCGCGAGCTCGATGCGGACGTTGTCATAGTCGCTGCGATCCCAGCCGTTGCCGGTGGTTCGGTTGCGGTAGAAACCGACCGCGCCGCTCGTGAAAGGCGCCACCTCCGAGAAGGTCCAAACGCCGGCTCCGGCGATGCTCATGGCCAGCGTGACCGTCGTGCCTTGGAAGGAGATGGCGAGGGAGCCGCGGGAGCCGCCGGACGGCTCCGCCACGGTGGCGACCACCGTCTCCCCACCGCCTTGCCGGCGGACCAGGCTGCCGCCGAAGTTGTAGTAGTAGTAATTTTCCGGATCCTGGAAGAGCATGACCACACCGCAGCCGTTCATGGGCCGGAAGAAGTCGAAGGCGAAGACGATGTTGGCGAAACGCTTCGAGGTCACCACGAGCGCCGGCTGGTTCTCGTAGACGGTGGACAACACCAGTTCGCCGGCACCGCCGTTCATCGTGCGGAAGCGCCGGTAACCCTCCGGCATGTGCCAGAGAATGCCGGTGGTGTCCGCCGTGTTGAGGAACGGGTCCTGCAAGTCCAGCCGCGTATCGGTAAAGTTGTCGACGAAGTACAGCGGCGCCGCGGGCTCGGGCAGGAAGTTGTAGACCTCCGGCACAGGGTTGCGCCCCTGCACCTCGAACGCTCCGATATCGGCCCGGTTGTCACGGGGATTACCGAGACAGTCGGTTTCCAGCCGCGCGGAGAGCGCGGTGACATAGTCCAACCCGATCCCCGTGCCCGCATCGATGGCCTGGTTCGACGCAGTCAACTGGCCGATGACCTTGCCGGTGGCGTTCATGAAGTCCTGCACATTGCCCGGGATCGCGTCGTACGGGAGCGCAGCGAGCACCAGGTCGCCCCGGCTGAGCGCGTTGCCGGTGCTGGGCGCGAGGCGGTAGAGATTGTGCCCGGTGAAGGCCCGGGGCGAACCGGTGAAGACGGGCGCCTGGCTGCCGTCGGCGAAGAGGTTGTTGTAGACTGAGCCCTCGCCGTCGCAGGTCGGCCAGCCCAGCAGGTAACGCTGCCCCGTCATGACTCGCGGCTCGCCCGTATCCAGGTCAAACGGGTAGATGCTCACCCATTGGTCGTTGGGCGCGTACACGATCGTGTTGTGACGGAAGAGGAACCGGTCCTTGATGAACGCACCGCCGTGGAAGAGCTCCCCGCCCGTGGGACCGAAGACATTGTTCTCGAAGACGAAGTTGGAGTAGTTCCTCCCCGTCAGGGTGCTCGCGTTGAGCATCACCCCCATGCTCTCGATGTGGTAGAAGACGTTGCCGCGGACCGTGAGGTTGTGGGTGGCATCGGTGAGGGTCCAGATGTGGATGCCGTCGGCATGCCGATTCCATGACACACCCGCATAGCGGGGCAGATCCGGATCGCGGACCCCATCGTCGAGGTTGTGGATCCAGTTGCCCTCGATGAGCCAGTTCTCGCCGCCCCACACGCGAATGCCGTCGTGCGAGATGTGATGGATGCGGTTGCCCACGAGGGCGAGGTCGTGGGAGGCGGCACCGATGCCGATGGAGACGTGGGTGATGTCGTTGTCCCGGATCGTGATGTAGCGGCCGTTGGAGATGTTCACGCCGAGCTTGTTGTCGAGATTGGCGACCGAGCCGCTGAGATCGCCCACGCGGTTGATCGTGCATTTCGCAATCTCGATGTGTTTCCCGCCCAGGATCTTGACGCCGTCCTCAATGATCAGTCCTTCGATACGGATGAAGAGATCGACATTTCCCTTCACCGTGAACGGCAGCTGGACGGAGAGGTTGTTGCTGGTCAGCTCGGTGGTGTTTCTCGTGCCGAAATCGATCTGCGTGGCGCGCGGCGTCTGGCCGGGCGCGGGCTTGAACGTCACCCAGTCGGTGAAGTGCGCGAGCGGCAGCGCGAAATCACCCCAGATGACATTTTCGTCCTTCGTGCGCCCGGCCACCAGTCTGCCGTAGTCGCCGGTGTACAGGAGGACCGTGTCGCCCGACTGCACGGAGAAGAGCGCCTTCTTGAACGTCTTCCATGGACTCCCCGCGCTGCCGTCGCCCTCGTCGCTGCCGTTGACCGCATCGAGATGATAGGTGGTGCCCACCGGCGGAGCCTGCAACGGGTTGGTTCCAGCAAGCACCTCGTCATGGTCGCTCGCACCATCGCCATCGGTGTCGGCGAGCGCGGGATCAGTGCCGACCTGCGCCTCCTCCCAATCGTCGAGTCCGTCGAGATCGGTGTCGGCATCCGCGGCTGTCACCCGGACAAACCGGCGCGGCTCGCCCGGCTCCGCCGCCGGCAAGGCAACCGCCGTCGTGGTCACGACCCCGGACAGCGGAGCCCAAGTCACCAGATCGGCGGAGGTTTCGAGCGTGTAGCATTTTCCGGCCACGCGAGGCCAGTCGCACACCAAACCGCCCGGTCCAGCCTGCAGCAGGGCCGCGAGACGCGATTCGGCGAGCAAAGGGTCGGTCCCGGCGGCGGCCTCGGCCCGATTCGGCATCCCGTCCCCATCGGGATCGGCGTCGAGCGCGGCTCCGGCGGCGAATCGTTCGCTCCAGAGATCCGACACACCGTCCGCATTGCGATCGACCATGGCGCGAAGCTCCGCGCCGGCGTGCAGGGCGACGAGGGGCAATCCAAAGGCGAGGAGGCGGGATTTCATGGGGCGAGAGGTTCCTCCCTGGATCGCGCCCCTGCCAGAGCGCAGCAATTACCAACGTTAACCAGGGAGTTTGTTTACCAGATGTTCGCGCGCTCGGGAGCCGCCACGTTCAGCCACCGCTACGCGCATCCCTGCGGCTCGCGACTCCAAACCCCACGCATCCGCCCCAACCGGGCACCGCGCCGCGGGCCGGCGGAACCCCGGGGGTGTGGCGCCGCTCCGCGCTTGGCCACCGTCGCGGCCGGCGTCATCCTCGCCGGCGCATGAAATCCCACCGCCGTGAGCTCTGGTTCGAGGTGCCCGCCCGCCGGGCGTTCCTCAACATCACCCCGCAAGTCGAAGGCGAACTGCGAGCCAGCGGCATTCGCGAGGGGCTGTGCCTCGTCAATGCGATGCACATCAGCGCGTCGGTGTTCATCAACGACGACGAAGCCGGCCTGCACTCCGATTTCGAGAAATGGTTGGAGAAGCTCGCCCCGGAGAAACCGCACGGCCAATACGCCCACAACCGCGGCGAGGACAACGCCGACGCCCACCTCAAGCGCACCCTCATGGGCCGCGAGGTCGTCGTCGCGGTGACCGCGGGCCGGCTCGATTTTGGCCCGTGGGAGCAGATCTTCTACGGCGAGTTCGACGGTCTTCGGCGCAAACGGGTCCTCGTGAAGATCATCGGCGACTAGCGACGCCCGGCGCGGATCTTCCGCGGGAAATGCATCGATCGAGGGATTCGCTTGCTCGGGATCTGGTCGCTAAATCTCCTGCAAGCCGCTCATGCTCCGCCCCCCCGTTCTCCTCATCGGCGCCCTGCTCGGTGCGTCGTGTGTCGCGCTCCCGCCGGCAGAGCCCGCACCCGCCGCCGAACCCTACACTTTCCGCAATGTCCGCATCGGCGGCGGCGGTTTCGTCACGGGGCTCGCCTATCACCCGACCGAGCGTGGCCTGCTCTACGCCCGCACCGATGTGGGCGGCGCCTACCGCTGGGAGGCCGCCGCTCAGCGCTGGATTCCGATCACCGACTGGCTCGGGATGGACGATACCCACCTCACCGGCATCGACAGTCTCGCGCTCGACCCGTCCGACCCAGGCCGGGTGTACCTCGCCGCCGGCATCTACAACCGTCCCGAGGCGCCGGTCGCCGCCCTGCTCCGCTCCGCCGACCGCGGCGCGACCTGGCACCGCACCGAACTGCCCTTCCGCCTCGGCGGCAACGAGGCCGGCCGCGGCAACGGCGAACGCCTCGCCGTCGACCCGCGCGACAGCCGTATCCTTTTCCTCGGCTCGCGCGACGCCGGCCTGTGGCGCAGCGCCGACCGCGGCGCCACGTGGAGCCGCGTCGACTCGTTTCCCGCCATCGCCACCTCGCCCGCCGCCAACTCCGGCGACCCGCGGATGCCCCAGATGGTCGGCATCGTCTGGGTGCTCTTCGACCCACGCGGCGGCGCCGTCGGCGAACCGACGCGCACGCTCTACGCCGCTGTCTCCACCCGCGAAACCGCGCTCTACCGTTCGACCGACGCCGGCGCGACCTGGGCGCCTGTTCCCGGCCAACCGGTAGGCTTCCGCCCGACCCGCGCCGCACTCACGCCCACCGGAACGCTCTACCTCGCCTACGGCAACGATCCCGGGCCCAACACGATGACCGACGGAGCGGTGTGGAGACTGGATACCGCCACCGACACCTGGACCGACATCACGCCCGCCCGGGGCGATGGCAAGCCCCGCACCGGCTTCGGCTACGGAGCGGTCACCTTCGATCCCGTCCACCCGGACATCCTCCTCGCCGCCACGTTTTGCCGCTTCGATCCGCACGACGAGATCTACCGCAGCACCGACGCCGGCCGCACTTGGCGCCCGTTGCTCACGGGCTCCACCTGGGACCACACCGACGCCGATTGGACCCGCCACCACACCCCGCACTGGATGAGCGACGTGAAGATCGACCCGTTCAACAGCGATGAGGCGATCTTCACCACCGGCTACGGTCTCTGGGCCTCGCGCAACCTCACCGCCACCGACAGCGGCGCCACCGCGAATTGGTGGTTCAAGGACATCGGTCTCGAGGAGACCGTCCCCCTCGGTCTCATCAGCCCGCCGGTCGGGCCCCATCTCGTCAGCGCCCTCGGCGACCTCGACGGCTACCGCCACGACGACCTCGACCGCGCGCAGCTCCAGTTCGCCCCGCCGCCCCGCTTCGCCAACAGCGAGGACATCGCCTTCGCCGGCCAACGCCCTACCCACCTCGTACGCGTGGGCACCATCCGCAACCGCACCACCGAGATCCGCGGTGCCTGGTCGACCGACAGCGGCGCCACCTGGACGGCGTTCGGAAGCGAGCCGCCCGAGAGCAACGGCTACGGCCGCGTGGCAATCTCGGCCGATGCGGCTACGATTGTCTGGACCCCGCGCCGCGCGGCCGCGCCGGGATCAACCGGGTGGGCCGCGTGGGCCGGCCGCACGATGGCGCCACATTTCAGCCGCGACCACGGCACCACCTGGACACCCTGCGCCGGACTGCCGGACGGCGTGGCCGTGATTGCCGACCGCCACGACCCGGCCCACTTCTACGCCTACGATCCCGCCAGCGGTATTCTTTTCTCGAGCACCGACGGCGCCGCGACCTTCGGGCCCCGTGCCTCGGGCCTTCCGCGAAACCCGCCCGCCGAGGACCGTCCCCGGTGGCGGCCGCAGACCGGCCAGCTTTTCGCCGCGCCGGATCGAGCCGGCGAGCTGTGGCTGGCCGCGCGATTCGAGGGACTCTTCCGCTCGCACGACGGCGGCGTCACCTGGGCGCGGGTCGACGGACCGGCCGAGGCGTACTCGCTCGGTTTCGGGTGCCCGGCTCCCGGCCGCACCCATTCAGCGCTCTACCTCGCCGGCAAGATCGGCGCGCTGAAAGCGCTCTTCCGCTCCGACGATTCCGGTGCCACGTGGCTTCGCATCAACGACGACGCGCACCAGTTCGGCGCGATCGGCCACGTGAACGGCGACCCGCGGCGCTTCGGCCGAGTCTATTTCGCCACCGGCGGCCGGGGGATCTTCTACGGAGATCCAACGGAGTGAGCGCGACGACGGACGACCGCAAGGCGGCTCAATAGTAGTACCGCAGCTGTGCGATCCAAAGCCGGTCGCCTACGATCTTGTACACGAGGCGGTGTTCACCATCGATCCGGCGCGACCACCACCCCTGCAACGAATGGCGCAGCGGCTCCGGCTTGCCGATGCCCGCGAACGGATCGCGGCCGGTCTCCGGCAGGAGCTGATTGATCCGCTTCAGCACCGACGGATCGCTGCGCTGCCGCTCGAGATACTCGGCCCACGCGCTCTCGGAGCGGACAAGCTTCATTCGATGTCCTCGAGCCTGCGCGTCCTGCCCTTCCCCGCCTCGAGCGACTGGATCGACTCGAGCAAGCGCCAGGCATTCGCCGGGCTACGGAGGAGGTGCGCGGTCTCCTCGATCACCTGATACTCCTCCAGCGAAAGCATGACCACCGAGTGGTCGCAGTTGCGGGTGATCATGACCGGTGCGCGATCCTCGCAGACCTTGTCCATGTTCGCCGCCAGATTTTCCCGAGCCGCCGTGTAGGTGATCGCTGTCCTTTGGACAGGATGCTGTCCATAGGGCTCAGGCCGGCAAGCACCCGGAAACGGTGGAATCGAGGAAACGGTCCGCCGGCGAGCGGCGACCCTCCGCGGCAAACCAACCGCGGCTGCCGCGCCGCACACGGAATCTGGACGAGCACAAAACAAAACCCCCGGCGTGAGCCGGGGGTTTGTTCTGCAGCGGACGCGGGTCCGCGAAGTGGCTGGTCCTCAGCTCGCCTCGTCGGCGGCCGGGAGCGGTTCGCCCTCGGGGATCTCGCCACCGAACGGCAGGGAGATGCGAAGCTTCTTGAACTTCGGCAGACCGGTACCGGCGGGGATGAGGTGCCCCATGATGACGTTTTCCTTGAAGCCCTTGAGGCCGTCGACCTTGCCGAGCGTCGAGGCATCGGTGAGGACGCGGGTGGTCTCCTGGAAGGACGCGGCCGAGATGAAGCTCTCGGTCTCGAGCGAGGCCTTGGTGATGCCGAGGAGGATCGGCTCGCCTTCGGCCGGCTTGCCGCCGGCTTCGGCGATGCGCCGGTTTTCGCGGATGAAGGAACCGCGATCGACCTGCTCGCCCCAGAACCACTCGGTGTCGCCCGGATCGGAGATGCGGACCTTGCGGAGCATCTGCCGGATGATGACCTCGATGTGCTTGTCGTTGATGGTGACGCCCTGGAGACGGTACACCTCCTGCACCTGGTTGATGAGGAAGTTGTAGAGCTCCGCCGGCCCGAGAATCTCGAGGATCTCGTGCGGATCGGGCGCACCTTCGGTGACGAGCTGGCCCTTGTGGACAACGTCGCCGGGCTGGACGATGATCTGCTTGCCGTGCGGGATGAGGTGCTCCTCCTCCTGCTGGCTCTCCTCGTTGGTGACGACGAGGCGCTTCTTGCCGCGGATCGAGCCGGCCATCGAAACGATACCGTCGATACGTGCCATCTCGGCGGCGTCCTTCGGTCGACGGGCTTCGAAGAGCTCGGCGACGCGGGGGAGACCGCCGGTGATGTCCTTGGTCTTGGACATCTGGCGGGGCGTCTTGGCGAGGAGGGCGCCGGCGGTGATGGTGTCGCCTTCGTTGACGACAACCTGGGCGCCGGTCGGAATCGCGTAGGTCGCGGTGATCTTGCCGGACTCGTCGTGGATCTCGACCTGAGGATTGAGGTCCTCCTTGTGTTCGATCACGACGGTGGCGATGCGGCCGGTGGACTCGTCGAGCTCGCGCTTGACGGTGACGCCGGGAATCATGTCGCGGAAGCCGATACGGCCCTTCTTCTCGGAGAGAACCGGGATGTTGTACGGATCCCAACGCGCGATGACGTCGCCCTTCTTGATCTTCGCGCCCTCGGGAATCGTGAGAACGGAGCCGATGATGACGTTGAAGGTCTCGAGCTCGCGATCCTCCTCGTCGAAGATGGCGGCGGTGCCAGTCTTGTTGAGCACGATGCGGGCGCCTTCGGAAGCCTCCACCTCGCGCAGCCCCTTGTAACGGATGACACCGTCGAAGCGGGAGCGGAGCTCGGGGTTCTTGAAGACCTGGCTGGCGATACCACCGATGTGGAAGGTACGCATCGTGAGCTGAGTACCGGGCTCACCGATCGACTGGGCGGCGATGATGCCGACCGCGTCGCCGACCTTGGCGATCTTGTTCGTCGCCGGGTTGATGCCGTAGGACTTCGCGTCGATGCCGTACTCGCTGTTGCAGGTGAGCGGCGACATGACCTTCACCCGCTCGATGCCGGCATCCTCGATGCGACGCGCGGTCTCCTCGGTGATGAGATCGCCGGAAGCGACGAGGACTTCGGAGGGATTGAGCGGATTGGGGATGTCGTCGCAGGCGCAACGGCCGACGAGGCGCTCGCGGAGGGAGACGATCTCGTCGTCGCCTTCGTAGATCGCCTTCTTCCAGATGCCGTCGCGGGAGCCGCAATCCTCCTCGGAGATGATGCAGTCCATGGCGACGTCGCACAGCTTACGGGTGAGGTAGCCGGCGTCGGCGGTCTTGAGCGCGGTATCGGCGAGACCCTTTCGGGCGCCGTGGGTCGAGATGAAGTACTCGAGCACCGAGAGGCCCTCGCGGAACGAGGACAAGATCGGGCGCTCGATGATCTCGCCGGACGGCTTCGCCATGAGGCCGCGGGTGCCGCAAAGCTGGCGGACCTGCTGCTTGTTACCGCGGGCGCCGGAATCCATCATGAGATAGACCGGATTGACGTCCGGTTTGCCCTCGTTGGTTTCCAGCTTCGAGAACACGGCCTTCGCAATCTGGTCGGTGGCGCCAGTCCAGATGTCGATGATCTTGTTGTAGCGCTCGCCGGTGGTGATGATGCCTCGCTTGTACTGGTTCTCGACTTCGTCGATCTTCTTGCGGGCCGCGGCGACGATATCCTTCTTCGATTCGGGGATGATCATGTCATCGATACCGATCGAGATGCCGGCGCGGGCGGCGGTCTGGAAGCCGAGCTCCTTGAGCTTGTCGAGGGTCTCGACGGTGACCTGCGGGCCGGCGACCTTGTAGGTGTTGAGGATCAGGTCACCGAGTTTGCCCTTCGGAACGGCGAAGTTCACGAAGCCGAGGCCGGAGGGCCAGATCTGGCTGAAGATGACGCGACCGGCGGTGGTGCGGAGGAGCTTGCGCTCTTTGTTGCCGTAGACGGTGTCGCGACCGAAATCCGGATTGAGGAAGTCGATGACGGTATGCGTCTTCACCGCGCCGTCGGCTTGGGCGTACTGGACTTCCTGCACCGTCGAGAAGAGCTGCACGTGGTCGCCCTTCTCGGGCTTCTTGCGCGGCTCGAGGGTGAGGTAGTACGCGCCGAGGACGATGTCCTGCGACGGGGTGAGGATCGGCTTGCCGGAGGAGGGCGAGAAGATGTTGTGCGTGGACATCATCAGCGTCTTCGCCTCCATGACCGCCTCGAGCGAGAGCGGCACGTGCACGGCCATCTGGTCGCCGTCGAAGTCGGCGTTGTAGGCGGTGCAGACGAGCGGGTGGACGCGGATGGCCTCGCCCTCGATGAGGACGGGCTCGAAGGCCTGGATGGAGAGGC
>JAEXPQ010000002.1 GCA_023446735.1 Verrucomicrobiota bacterium | reverse complement strand
TTCCACTATGTCGTCGGTACCCTCACGGTGGTGTCGCCCGGTGCGCCGGAGATCGGCGGCCAGACCGATTCGAACGTGGGCACGGCCGGCGGCAGCACCAGCGTGTCGGTCGACGTCACCGGCGAGGCCTCACCTACCAGTGGTACCGCCAAGGCGTGATGGTGCCCGGTGCGACCGGCCCGAGGCTGACCTTCACCAACTTCGCGTCGGAGCACACCGGCCTGTACGACTGCGTGGTCAGCAGCCCCGCCGGCAGCGCGTTGAGCCGACCGGTGGTGCTCGGGCTGTTGCCGAAGACGGGCGAGCGCACCTCCGGTGCGGTGACGACCCGCCCGGAGTGGCAGAACATCCGACACCCCAACGGCCACACCTACGACCAGTTCCTCCTGACCGGCCCGGCCGGCACATTCACGGCTGACGAGGGTGAGATCGCGCGCCTGTCGTTCCTCGACGAGAACGAGAGCATCGTCCAGGTCGAGATGTCCGGTGCCGGCGCGATCACGGTTGTGCTCGATCCGACCACGGCCGTCGGTCCGATGGCGCCGGCCCTCTACAACCAAGCCGGTATCCAGTACATGCAGGGCCGCGCGTCGATCGTTCTCGCCGGGGCCGACGAGACGACGCACTTCACGATCTACTCGGTGGGTCCGCTGACCAACCCCGCCGTGACCCGGGCGGACGTGCCGTACTTCGGCTGGGCCGAGGTGGCGGTGGCGGGCGTCGTCTCCACCGACGGCAAACTCGGCGGCATCCACCAGGGCAACGTGCTGTACGCCGACCAGCGCGGCTACACCGGCCTGTTCGCTCCGACGGTGCGGACGCTGATCGGGCAACCGGCGGTGGTGCATGACATCGACGCGGACGTGACCGCGGTCCCGTACCTGCACTTCGGGGCGGGCGGCACGGTCAAGGTGAAGATCGCCGGCGGCGACCTGTCGCAAGGCAACGGTGACAACCTTAACGTCGGCGGTCTGGCGAGCGTGGTCCTCGGCGCCGGGCAGAGCTCGGCCGGCGAGGCGGCCCCCGCGCAGCCGCTGCGTACCCGCCTGTTCGACTCGGCCGGCCGGGATGTGACCGCCGAACTCCTCACCGCGCCCTGACCGCGGCCAGCGACGGTTTTGGGAGGCCGCCCCCACCGGGGGCGGCGCCCGTCGCAGGGTATGGCGTTGGCCAACACCCTCCGCCGGTAGGGTCGGCGCCCGTCGCCGGACCGAGAAGCCTCGGACCACGGCGGGCGTGATCTTCCGATGGCGCGTTGCGGACTGGGCGTGGCCGCGGTCCGGACGCGAGCACGGTCCGGACACGAGGTCCGACCCTACGCGCAGGCGTGGGGCCGGAACCGGGTGGGGGAAGGCCGCGTGCGGTAGGGTCGGCGCTCGTCGCCGGACCGAGGAAACGCGGACCGTGGCGGGCACAACGAACCGGCAGCGCGGCGACAAAAGCTTGCTCCTTGTAATGGGAATCCGAAGCTGCTCGGGCGACGCCCGCGAGCCCTGTTCATCCCCTGCGCTCGTTCGCGCGACCGCCTCTCGCGGTTGCGGCCGGCGCGCGGTTTCCCGCCGATTTCCCATGAACCTGCTTCGCTCCTTCCTTGTCGCGGCATCCCTTGTGGTCGGGGGAACCGCTGCTGCGCTCACGGTCCGTCCGCCTTCGTTTGCCGAGCTCGTTGCCGAAGCGGAGACGATCGTGCGGGTTGAGACGCTCGCCAGCCGCTGCGAATGGCGGGAGACGCCCCGCGGGCGTGTGATCGTCACGTTCGTGACGTTACGTGTCGAAACCACGTTGAAGGGCGAGGCCGCGCGCGAGATCGAGCTGCGGCAGCTCGGCGGCCAGATCGGCGAGGAGCGGATGGAGATCGAGGGGCTGCCCCGGTTCGGCGTCGGCGATCGCGACTACCTCTTCATCGTGGGCAACGGCCGGTCGCTCTGCCCGCTGGTCGGCATCCCGCACGGGCGGTATCCGATCATGCGTTTGGCGGAGGCGGGCGACGAGTTCGTCGCGCGGGCGGATGGTTCGCCGCTGACGGCCACGGCGCAGGTCGCGAGCCCGCTCGGCGAGGGGACGGTATCGCTAGCAGCGGGACAGCCTGGAGACGCGCCGCTGCGCGCCGCCGATTTCGAGGCGGCGATCCGCGCGGAGCTCGCGCCGCGGCAGCCGGTGGCCGCGCAGGGCGGTGGGGAGGGGAGCCGATGAAGGCCCGGCTGCTTCTGGTGCTTGGCCTGTGGCTGGCGTCGTTCGCCCCGGCCTTTGCGTGGGTGCGGTCGTCCGACCAAGCGCAATGGCCGGCGGGCACGTTGACGATGCAATTGCGGCTGGGGACGAGCCCGACGTTGAGCGACGGCCGGACTTGGGAGGCCAACGCCACCGAGGCGATGCAGATCTGGAACGGCTGCATGCGCGACCTGAAGTTCGCGTGGCAACAGACTGGGACGACCGCTGGCGCGGCGCGTAACGGGTTCAACGAGGTCTTCTTCGCGGGCGACGTCTACGGCGAGGCGTGGGGCTCGCGCGTCCTCGCGGTGGCGGTCTACTGGTCGTCGGGCAAAGTGCGCACCGAGGCCGATGTGCTGTTCAACCGCAACCTGACCTGGGACGCCTATCGCGGTTCCTTGCGCTACTCCGGAGGATCCGGTGAGGCGGTTCCCGAGTTTCGCCGGGTGGCGCTGCATGAACTCGGACATGTGCTCGGCCTCGGTCATCCCGACGAGAACGGCCAGTACCTCAGCGCGCTGATGAACTCGACGATGTCGGAAGTGGAGGCGCTGACGGAGGACGACGGGGATGGCATCGGCGCGCTCTACGGCCGCGGGCCGAACAATCAGATCCTGCCGCCGCAGATCGACTGGCATCCGTACCCGGTGGAGTGCTATGTCGGCGACTCGTTCTGGTTCCAAGTCGCCGCGAACGGGCGGGCGCTCTCCTGCAAATGGCAGAAGGACGGAGTCGACATTCCGAGCGCTACCGGCTGGAGCTATTCGAAGTCAGCGGCGACACTGGCGGACGCCGGCGCCTACACCGCGGTGGTGTCGAACGAGGGCGGCAGCGTGACCAGCAATGTCGCGCAGCTGAAGGTCCTGCCGGTCCCGCCGCCGACCATCACCGGGCATCCCTACGACGTCACGGTGGTCCAGGGCGCCCGCCTCTCGCTTTCCAGCTATGCGGACGGCCGCAACGTGAAGCTTCAGTGGCGGAAGGACAACGTGCCCATCGCCGGAGCGACGAGTTCCTCCCTCGAGATCGTCGCGGCGACCTTCGCCGATGCCGGCGTCTACACGATGGCGGCGACCAACGATGCGGGCGTTGCTGTCAGCAATCCTGCGAAGGTGACCGTCACGCCGGCCGAACCGCCGCGGATCACCTACTCCCCCTCCAGCGTGACCGCGGTGCTGGGCGGCTCGGTGTCGTTCCATGTCGGTGTGACCGGATCGTATCCCTTGTCGTACCAGTGGTATCGCGACGGTCAGCCGCTGCCGGGTGGAACCTGGGACTCGCTGTCGGTCTATTCGATCGCCGCCGGGGACGAGGGCGCGTATTCGGTGACGGTCCGGAACGCCGCCGGCGAGGTCGCGAGCGAGCCGGTGCAGTTGCGCGTGGTCTCGCCGCCCCTGAACCGGACCCTGCGCGCTTTCGGGGGCGAGGTGCGGCTCGGGGAAAGCATCCAGATCAGCAGCAGCTATTCCAGCTTCCTTGGCGGCCCCAGAACCTTCCAATGGTACCGCAACGGCACGCCCATCGCCGGTGCGACCGCGGAGAGCTTCACCATTGCCAAGGCCACGCTCGCGGATGCCGGCGACTACCTCTTCACCGTCACGAACTCCAGCGGCATGTCGTCGTCGACGCCCGCGCGGGTCTCGGTCGTGTCGAAGAAAGACCCCTACTATTCATCCGAAACGCCCGCGCTCGGGACCTGGGTCGACGTCCAGGTGCATGCCGACGTGGTCTATGTGCTCTACGCCACCCCGGGGCGGATCGAACGTTATGACATGGCTGCCCGGAAATGGCTGCCGACGGTGATGTTGCCCGCGTCCGCCTCGGCCTTCCGGGTCGACGTCACTGGGGTGTACGTCGCCTTCGGGAAGCGGGTGGCCCGGTTCGGCTTGGATCTCACCGGGGAAACTACCTTCGTGCAGGCCACGCAAGAGGCCCGCCAGTTGGTGGTGTGGAGAGGGTACCTCTACGCCTATGCGGAAACGGCGAATCCCAAGCTCGAGGTCTTCACGCTTGAGACCGGGGCCAAGATCGCCTCGGCCGATGCCTATTCACCGTACAACCTGTCCGCGGCAGTGGCCCTGGCGCCCCTAGCCGGCCGCCTGTATGCCGGAGTCTCGGGGTATTACCCGTTGGAGGCCGGCGGCACGGTGGGCTCCTTCGTCGAAATGATGCCGTATACGAACTTCCCCCAAGGGCGGCGGGTCTTCCTCAACGCCGAGGCGACCCTGATCGCCGATGGTTCGGGCGTACTCTATCGCACGAGCGATTTCGGGTGGGTGGCGGGCTTGGGCGGCAAGTTTCAGGACATCATCTTCTTTCCGGGCGGCGGTGGGGTGGTGCTGAACGCCAACCGCCTGCAGCGGCTCGACGCCGACTGGCGCCAAACTTCCGAGGTGATGATCGATATCGCCGGAGATCGCATGTTCGTCTCCGGCGGCGCAGCCTTCGTCTTCGCGCAGGCCACCACGACCGGCGGCGCGATTGGTGTCGCCCGGGTCGGGCTCGACGTCTTCCTGCCGCGGCCAACCGCCCCGGTGGTCGATGCGACCGACCTCGATTACAGTCCCGACGAGGTGCTGGTCGACCGCGCCGGCAACGTCCTTCTCGCCAGCCGTCTGCACCGCAATGTCTTCCGTTGGTCCACCGCCGAGCGCCGTTATCTGGCGCCGGTCACGCTCGCCGCCGCGCCGAGCTACGTCACCTACGCCGCAGCGGTCGACTCGCTGGTCCTTGCGTATCCGGACGGCTGGGTGAAACGGTGCCCGCTGCCCGACGGTTTCGAGACCGGTCTCGCCGCGACGTTCGCCGCGCCGACCGGCTTGGCGATGGCGGGCGATGTGGCGGTGGTGGTCGACCAGAGCGGGGCGTGGGCGTCGCACTGGACCGTCCCGATGGCGGGCGGCGTTCGGTCGCGGGTCGAATGGAACTACGAGTCCTCCGTGTTCGGCTGGTCCCCGCTCAATCGCCGCCTGTTCCATTTCCGCGAGAACATGTCGCCCAACGATCTCCATTACGAGGAGATCGGCATCGACGGGACGATCGGGGCCCGGGGCGATTCGCCCTACCATGGCGACGTGAACTGCGCGCCCCCCATCCGGATCTCGCCCGACGGTCAGCTCGTGCTGCTCGGTTCCGGGGAGATCTACAGCGGCGGCAAGCTAGAGCTCGTCGCGAGGCTGGCCAACCGGATCGACGATGCCGCGTGGGCCGGCGGCACGCTCACGACGGTCCGAGCCGGGTTGGGCGAGTGCGAGCTCCAGCAATGGCACGGGGTCACGTTCGCCGCGACCTGCAGCCTCGAGTTGGAGGGCTATCCGCTGCGCCTGGCCGCCCTGCCCGACGGAAAGTTGCTGCTCGTGACGCTCGTGCACCGCCGGCCCCGTTTCCATGTGTTGGAGGCGAATCTCGCGGTCCTCCATCAGAGCTCGTACTCGGTGCCGCCGACCTTCACCGCGGAGCCGGTTTCGACGGCGGTGCCCCAGGGCGGCGCCGTCGACCTCACGGTCGGCGCCACCGGGACCGGCCCGTTGACCTACCAGTGGTATCGCAACGGTGTTTCGGTCTCCGGCGGGACCGCTGCGCGGCTGTCGGTTCCCGCCGTCGGGCCGCTCGAGGCCGGGTTCTACGACTGCGTCGTCTCCGGCGACAGCGGCTCCGTCCTCTGCCGGCCCGCCGTGGTCGGCCCGACGTTGCCGGCCGGGCAGCGTACGGCGGGCAGCGTGACCACCCGGGACGAATGGCAAGACATCCGCCACCCGAACGGCAACGTCTACGACCAGTTCCTGCTGTCCGGCCATGCCGGCACCTTCTCGGCCGATCCCGGGCAGATCGCGCGTATGTCGTACCTCGATCACAACGGCAGCATCGTGCAGGTGGAGATGTCCGGCGCCGGTGCGATCACCGTCGTGCTCGACCCCTTCACCGACTCCGGGCCGCTGCCGCCCCAGCTCTACAACCAGACCGGCGTCGACTACATGAAGGGCAAGGCGACGATCATTCTCGCCGGGGCCGACCAGTCCACTCACTTCACGATCTACTCGGTCGGCACCGCGACCAACCCGGGCGTCACGTACCCGGGTGTCGCCTATGCCGGTTGGGCCGATGTGGCGGTGGCGGGCATCGTCTCCACCGACGGCCAGCTCGGCGGGATCCACCAGGGCAACGTCCGCTACGGCGCGACCAACGGCTACACCGGGCTGTACGCCCCGACGGTGCGGGGCGTGGTCGGCCAGCCGGTGGTGATCCACGAGATCGCGGCCGGCGGAGTCGCGCTCGGCCAGCTGTGCTTCGCGCATGGAGCCGGCGTGCAGGTGAAGATTGCCGGCGGTTCGCTCGCGCAGCCGACCGGCGATCCGCTCGTGGTCGACGGGTTGGCGAAGGTCACGTTGGGCGCCGGTCAGGATTCCTGCGGCCGGGCCGCGCCGGCGCAACCGATCGGCACGCGTCTCGTCGATCCGAACGACAACGACGTGACCGGTACGCTGGTGGGGCCGTGAGGAATTGGTTCGCTTCGACCGTACCGCATTGATGGCGACACCAATGCGGTACGCCGGCGAGCGGCGACCCTACCGCGGCCGGGTTGGCAGACGCTCGGAACGCTGGCGCGTTCAGCAGCCAGCCGGTCACTTGTAGCCGGGGAGAAACTGCTTCTCGGCGCGGAAGAGCTCGAGCGTCATCGCCTTAATCTGCGCGGGTGTGCAGAGCGCGGCGGTGAGCGGGTCGAGCAGGAGCGCGTGGATCGCCTTCTCGACGCTGCGCTCGATGGCGGCCTGCGCGCCGAGGTCGAACAGGGCCATGTTGGCGGCGCAGAGCGCGGCCATCTGTGGCGGGAGCGCGCCGTAGCGCGTGGGCGAGACACCGTTGCGATCGACCAGGCAGGCGACCTCGACGCAGCTGTCGGTGGGGAGGTTGGTGATGAGCTGCCCGGCGCCGCGGTGGTTGTTCATCACGTTGCCGTGGATGCGGAAGGGCGAGTCCTTCTCGCGCGCTTCGATGATCCACGAGGCGTACTCCCAACTGCGTTCCCAGTCCATGGGCACGCGGCCGACGAGCATGCCGGCGCGCTCGCGGTCGGCGGCGCGGCGCCATTTCGGCCAGTTGGTGGCGTAGAAACGCGAGCCGCCGTCGTAGCCGAGGCGCAGGAGGTTCCGGCCGACCTCGCTCTTGCGGTAGTAGGGCAGGTATTCGGAAAGGTGGCCCGAGCTCTCGGTGATGAAGGCGCCGAAGTGCAGGCACATGTCCTTGCGCACGAGGTCGCGCTGGCGGTAGCGCAGGGCGTCGACCTCGGCCTTGATCCACGGCTTCACGTCGGTGGCGTCGGCGCTGGTGAGGCCGGCGCGGCGCTCGCGCTCGGCGGCGGCGAGGTCGGCGGCAAACTGCTTGTGGATGCGCGGGTAGAGGTTCTGGCCGCGGTGCTCGAGGCGGGTGAACCACGCGAGGTGGTTGATGCCGGCGCATTCCCAGTCGAGCTCGGGGTACGGCACCCGTGCGTACTCGGCGAGGAGGTGGCTGGTTCCCTGCACGCTGTGGCAAAGGCCGACGACATGCATCGACGAGCTGCGGCCGGCGGCGAGGCAGAGCATCGCCATCGGGTTGGTGTAGTTGAGAACTAAGGCACGCGGGCAGAGGCGTTCGCAGTCGCGGAGCACGTCGAGCCAGACGGGGATGGTGCGGAGGGCCTTGAAGAGCCCGCCGGGCCCGATGGTGTCGCCGATACACTGGTCGATGCCGTACCGGAGCGGGATGTCGTTGTCGTGGCGCACGCAGGCGGTGCCGCTGACCTCGATGCAGTTCACCACGTAGTCGGAGCCGGCGAGGACGGCGGTACGGTCGGGCGAAGCGATGATCTTCCAGTTCGTTTTCCCGAGCTGGGCCGCGAGCTTCTCGATCACGCGGTGCATGGTCGAGAGGCGGTCGCGGTCGATGTCGACGAGCGCGATGGTGCCGCCCTGTTCGCCGGGGATGCGGAACAGGTCGTTGAGCAGGCGCGGGGTGAAGCCGCTGCCGGCGCCGAGCATGGTGAGCTTGATGGGCCGCGGCATGGCGCCGGGCAGGCCGCGCGTGGCGGCGTCCTGGGTGTGGGCTGCGTGGCCGAGTTTCATCGCGGAAGGCGGGGGATGCGGCTGGCGGAAGGGGTGGGGGGGGT
>JAEXPQ010000283.1 GCA_023446735.1 Verrucomicrobiota bacterium | reverse complement strand
TGCGTATGTCGATCTCGGCGGTCCCCACCCGGCGGGCAACGCCTGGCTCGAGAGCGCCGCTAGGCAGCTCGCGGCGACGGGGCTGGAGGTGGAGCTCGACCGGGCTCCGGGCACCATGCCGCCGTTGGCGCGGTTCGACGCCCCGGTGCTCTACCTCGGCTGGTATTCTTGGAACGTCGACGGCCCGTTCACGGTGCCGGGGTTCCGGTTCCCGCCGGGCGCGATCGCGGTGCACATCCATAGCTTCTCGGCGCAGACGTTGCGCAGCGACCGCCAGAACTGGTGCGGCCCGTTCGTCGCCCGCGGGGCGGCGGCGACGTTGGGGAACGTCTTCGAGCCGTACCTGGAGGCGACCCACCACCTGGATCTCTTCGCCGAGGCGCTGCTGCGCGGCGACACGGTCGGCGCGGCCGGTTATTACGCGCTGCCGGCGTTGAGCTGGCAGGCGGTGCTGGTCGGCGACCCGCTCTATCGGCCGTTCGCGCGGTCCGCCGAGGAGCAATGGGCCGAGCGCGCGGAGCTGCCGGCGGAGCGGCAGCCGTATGTCATGCTGCGCCAGGCGCGCATTGCCCTCCTGGGCGGGCGCAAGGACGAGGCCTTGCGGCTGGCGCGGTCACTGTTCCGCGAGGCTCCCTCGGTGCCGGTTGGCGTCTCGGTGGCGCAGCTGGTGCGCGAAGTCGAGGGGCCGGCGGCCGGCGTGCGGGCGCTGGAGTTCCTCGCGTTGTTGCCGCAGTTCCCGCCGGCCGACCTCGGCGCGGCGCGGGCGGCCGCGCAGTTGCTGGTCGAGTGGGGCGAACCCGCGAAGGCGCTCGTGCTCTACGCCAAGGTGCTCGCGGTGCCACCGCCAGTCGGCGAGACCGAACTCCTTGAGGAGGCGGTGCAGACGGCGCTGCGCGCCGGGTTGCCCGCGCGGGCGGAGAAATGGCAGAACCGGCTCGCGGTCCTGAAGCCGCCGCCGGCCGCGCCGAAGTAAGCGCGACTCGCGGTCCCCTTTCCGTTTCCTGATCTCTATGAAAACCCTCACCGGCAACATCGTCGATCTCGTGGGCCGCCGCATCTTCCCGGGCCGGGTGGAGTGGGCGGACGGCCGCATCGTGCGGCTCGTGCCGACTCCGGGGCGCCGCTACACGCGGCAGATCGCGCCGGGGTTCGTCGACGCCCATATCCACATCGAGAGCTCGCTGTTGCCGCCGAGTGAGTTCGCGCGGCTCGCCGTGGTGCACGGCACGGTGGCGACGGTCTCGGACCCGCACGAGATCGCCAACGTGCTCGGCGCCGCCGGCGTGCGCTACATGATCGCCGATGCGCGGCGTTCGCCCCTGAAGTTCAACTTCGGCGCCCCCAGCTGCGTGCCGGCGACCGACCGGGAGACCGCGGGCGCCGTGCTCGATGCCGCGGCGGTGACGAAGCTGCTCGCGCGGCCCGAGGTGCGCTACCTCAGCGAGGTGATGAACTACCCGGGCGTTCTCGGCGGCGACCCGGAGTTGCTCGCCAAGATTGCGGCCGCGCAACGCCTCGGCAAACCGGTCGACGGCCACGCGCCCGGGCTGCGGGGCGCGCAGGCCCGCGCCTACGCCGCGGCCGGAATCGCGACCGACCACGAGTGCTTCACCCTTCCCGAGGCGCAGGACAAGATCGAGGCCGGCATGAAGATCCTGATCCGCGAGGGTTCGGCGGCGCGCAACTTCGCCGCGCTTGCGCCGCTCCTGCGCACCCATCCGGAGTGTTGCATGTTCTGCTGCGACGACCTGCATCCCGACCTGCTGCTGCGCCGGCACCTCGACGAGCATGTGCGGCGCGCGCTGGTCGCCGGGGCGGAGCGGCTCGACGTGCTCGCGTGCGCGAGCTTGAACCCGGTGCGGCACTACGGGTTGCCGGTGGGCCTGCTGCAGCCCGGCGATCCGGCGGACTTCATCGTGTTCGAGGGCTGGAAGACATTGCGCGTGCGGCGCACGTACCTCGACGGTGCGCTCGTCGCGCGCGACGGGCGCTCGTTGCTCCCACGGCCCACGCCGAAGTTGGTGAACGCTTTCCGCGCGAAGGCGCGCCGGCCGGAGGACTTCCGCGTGGCGGCCGGGCGCGGGAGGGTGAACGCGATCGAGGCGCTCGACGGCCAGCTGATTACGCGCTGGCGGAAGGCGACGCCGCGCGTGGCGACCGGCGCGGCGATGGCCGATCCGGCCCGCGATCTGTTGAAGATCGCGGTGGTCAACCGTTATGAGGCGAAGGCTCCGGTCGCGGTGGGTTTCATCCGCGGGTTCGGGTTGCGCGAGGGCGCGCTGGCGTCGTCGGTTGCGCACGACTCGCACAACATCGTGGCCGTGGGCGCCGATGACGAAGCGCTGGCGGCGGCGGTGAATCTGGTGATCGCGCACCGGGGCGGACTTGCGGCCGTGGGCGCGGGTGCCGCCCACGTGTTGCCGTTGCCGATCGCCGGGCTGATGGCCGACGGCGAGGGGCGCGCGGTCGCGGCCGCCTACACGGAGATCGACGCGGCGGCGAAGGCGCTCGGCAGCACGCTGGCCGCGCCGTTTATGACGCTGTCGTTCATGGCGCTGTTGGTGATCCCCGACCTGAAGCTCAGCGACCGCGGGCTGTTTTCCGGGGCGAAGTGGGCCGCGGTGCCGCTATTCGCGTGATGCGCGGGTCACCGCTTCGGCGCGCCGAAGCCGATCGTGCGGCGGTGCTCAGGGCCCTCGAGCGCGAGGAGTTGACGGATGGCCTCGAAGAGATTGGCGATGGCGGTGTCGTGGCCCTCGATCTTGCGCTCCAACTCGACGAACTTGGCGGCGAGTTCGTGGTGGGAGGCGAGCAGTTCGCGCAGTTAGACGAACGCGCGAACGATGGCGACTGACCTCTCGACGGCGCGGCGGCTGTGGAGCACGCCGGCCAGCATCGCGACACCTTGTTCGGTGAAGATGCGGGCGGTCAGGCGCCCTTGGCGGGCGCGGCGGGAGACGCGCGCAGGGTGAGCAGCACGTAGAGGATGACGCCGCAGACGATGCCGGAGTCGGCGACGTTGAACGTCGGGTAGATGTAGCTGCCGAAATGGAAGTCGAGGAAGTCGACGACGTGGCCGAGGCGGATGCGGTCGAGCAGGTTGCCGAGGATGCCGCCGCAGAGCAGGCCGAAGCTGATCTGCACGGGCAGCAGGGCCAAGCCGAGGTGGTGGCGGAACCGGTAGATCGCCGCGAGCGCGACCAGGGCGAGCAGGGCCAGCAGCGAGCTCTGGCCGGAGAGCAGGCTCCACGCGGCGCCGGTGTTGCCCACGTGGACGAGGTGGAAGAACCCGGGCACGATCTCGATGTGCCCGGGCGCGCCGTAGGTGTTGAACGGGAGGATCGCCTCGATCCAGACCTTGGAGACCTGGTCGAGCGCGAACACCGCCGCGGCCAGGCCGAGGAGCCAGCGGTAGCGGCGGACGCGGGAAAGCAGGGGACTCACTCGTCGCCGCCGCCGTCGTCTTCCATCTTGCCGCCTTCCTCGCCCTCGCCGAAGAGCCCGGCGCGGGAGGCGGAGCGCCGCTTGGTGCGCTCGACCTCGGCCTGGCTTTCGACGGAGAAGCGGGCGAACGGCACCGCGAGGAGACGTTCCTTGTTGATCGGCTTGCCGGTCAATTCGCAGACGCCGTAGGTGCCGTTCTTGATGCGCTGGATGGCCGCCTCGATCTCGGCGAGGGCCTCCTGCTCGTTGGAGACGAGGGAGAGCGCGAAGTCGCGGTCGAAGGTGTCGGTGCCGGCGTCGGCCATGTGCTGGGCGTAGCTGGACAGGTCGCCGGCGTCGTCCTTGGAGGAGCGCTTGAGCGTCTCCTCGGTGTGGGTGTCGAGGCCGGTGGCGACGTGTTCGCGCAGCTCGATGAGGAGCTTGTAGTAGCGCTGGAACTTCGGGTCGATCTCGTCGATCGAGAGAACGGTGGGGGCCGCCTGCTTGGCCGGGTTGTAGCCGAGGATGTCCGCCAGACTGGCGGCCTTCACGAAGTGCGGCTGGGCGGCCTTCTTGAGCTTGGCCTCAAGCTCCTCGGCCGGGGTGCGCTGCTTGCCGTTGGCCAGCTTGGCCTCGGCGGCCTTGGTGTCGGCGTGGGCGACGTTGACCTTCGCGATCTCGCGGACCTCGTCGAGGGTGAAGGCGATGGGTTTGGCGGAGCGGCGCTCGAGGATGCGGGCGCGCAGGGCGTCGGCCTTGGCCAGGGCCTTGGCGGCCGTCTTGGTGAGGGTCGCGGGCTTGGCCGGGGCGGCCGCAGGGACGGCGACCGGCGCCGGTTTGGCGGCGGGCTTTGCGGGCGGGACGACCTTGGCGGCGGGTTCGGCGTGCTTGACGGGCGCGGTTTTCTTGACCGGCTCCGGCTTGGGAGCGGCTTTGCTGGCGGGCTTGGAGGAGTGGGGGGAGGGCACGTGCGCGGGCTGCGGGTGGTGCTTCGCTGGGGCGGGCTTGGC
>JAEXPQ010000223.1 GCA_023446735.1 Verrucomicrobiota bacterium | reverse complement strand
TCGACCTGATAGCTGAATAGCTCCGGTTGGGGTTGGTGAGTGCCCATCATATGGACACTGGATTAAGCACGCAGCGTGCCGCTTTAGTTGTTGCCGCGCAGATGGTTAGATTTGGGCAACAGCCCCTTGACTCCTGACGAACGATTCGAAGACGTCATGCCTTGACTCCTGACAGCGTCTCCGTTTTTAGGATCTTTACAGCGATCCCTCGGAGCTTCGCAAATCGCCCCATGAGGTGTGCCCGGCGCAGGCCTCGGCGACTCGCACGAGAAACGGCGTTGGGGGCAACGCCGTCCACCCTGGACATCGACGTCCGGTGGCCGCTGGCCGAACCAGCGAGAATGCTCCGGGAAGGAGCGAGCGGCTCACCTCGGACGGAGCGGCCCGGGAGTCGGTGCACTCAGTTCACACTTAGCAGGGAAAGCCACCAAGGCTCTCGACCCAGCGTAGCAGATCGAAACTCTGGCGGATTTCGCTCCAGCGCCCTGCTTCCACCCTCAGCGGGAGTGTGAAACTTGCGGGCTCGAGCGGCAGAGCCGCCACCAGCGGAAGCACCACGGATTTCGCGGATAACGCGGATGCTGCATGTCCGATCCGCGGCATTCCGCACTGCGGTTTGAGGCGCCAAACGGCGCTCACGGACGCGGCATTCCGGTATCCGCTCCAGCCGCGAAATCCGCGGTCTCTCCGCCTGCCGTTTCGGCGGCGACGGGGCGCCCTGCGCCCTCCTCCGCCTTCAGCCCCTCTGTGATCTCGGCCGAGCTCTCGCCTGACTCTTCGACCTGCCCGCAGCCGTTTCGAAGTTGAACGCCTGCGCCGGACGGCGACCGGCGGGCCCCGCCCCTCACACGGGCAGGTGCTCGGCGAGCTTCTTGAGCAGCACGGCAAACGGCTTCGGCAACGGGGCCTCGGCGGTCACGGGCCGACCGTCGGCGCCGGGGAACTTGATCCGCGCCAGATGCAGGCAGAGCTCGCCATAGAGCGGTTGCTCGACACGCGTGCCGTCGCCGGCGGGGCGGTAGTTGCGCTTGATCTCGGAGAGGAAAATCGGGGTCGTCTTCGCGTAGCGCGACTCGCCGACGATCGGCAGCCCGCTCTCCGCGGCGTGCACGCGGATCTGGTGGAGGCGGTCGAAGGTCGTGGTGGCGGTCCAGACCGCGTACCCGCGGAAACGTTGCTCCAGCCGGAAGGTCGTGAGCGTCTTCTTGCCAGTCGCGTGCGAGACCAGCATGCGCGACTCGGTCGCATGCGGCGCCAGCGGAAGCTCGCAAACGATCTCGTTCTGCGCGGGACGCCCCATGGTCACGAAGCGATAGGTCATCTCGACCTGCGCGGAGCCAAGGGCGTTGGCGAGGCGGTCGCCCTCCGGGTCGGTCACGGCGCACAGCACGGCACCGGAGGCCACCAGGTCGGGACCGGCGATGCCATGGAACGCCGCGATCCCGAGGCGAGCCAGGGCCGGTTTGCCCTCGCGCAACTGTCGCCGCACCTCGCGCACGAGGTCGGTCGGCCGCGGGATCCAGAGGTCGGGCGACCACGGCACGCCGGGCGGCTTGTTCAGCACCATCCAGCCTTCGCCACGCGCCACGAGCGGCAGCCGCAACGGCTCACGCCCGAGCGTCTCGGGCGGGAAGCTGAGGAAATCGTCGGCGGGCATGGCGAGGAACAGGAGCGGTTGGCGGGACGGGCGGCGGGGACTCTACCCCGTTTTTCCGCGCGACCCAGGAAAAACAAAACCCCCACGCCAGGCGCGTGAGGGTGCGGGTGCGTCGCGGCGGCGACGGCGTTCAGGCCTTCGCCAGGACCAGCTTGCTCAGCTTGGACTTGTGGCGGGCGACGACGTTCTTGTGGACGACGTTGCTCTTCGACGCCTTGTCGAGAGCGGAGATGAACTCCACGGCGACGGCGCGAGCCTCGTCGTTCTTGCTCTCGGCGGTGAGAGTCGCGAGCTTGCGCGAAAGGGTCTTCAGGCGCGACTTCACGGTCTTGTTGCGGTCCTGACGGCGGAGGGCCTGGCGGGCGGCCTTGATGGCAGATTTGGTGTTGGCCATGACGTAAATTGATCGAACGAGGGGTCGAGAACTCAAAATCGCCGAGAGGTGTCAAGCGTGCAGTCCGCAGACCCTCGTTTCGCGGACGAAAACAGCGCGGGAAAGACGGCGCCGCCAGCCGAAAGAAAACGCCGCCCGGCGACACCCGCCGCGCGCCGGCAGCGCTGCGGGCCCCGGTTCGGCGCCCGCAGCCAAGGCTTGCGCCCGAGGAGACCGGCCCTCTGTGTTGGGAGGGTCCGTTTCGGTTTCCTTCCCCAATGTCCGCCCCTCGCAAGCGCACCAACCGCCCCTCCACCCTGGCCGATGTCGGCCGCGAAGCGGGCGTCTCCGCCATGGCCGCCTCCGCCGTGCTCAACGGCGCCCGCACCTCGACCCGCATCTCGCGCGAGACCCGCGCCCGTATCCTCGAAGCGGCGATCAAGCTCAGCTACCGCCCCAACGCCGCCGCCCGCGCCCTCGCCCAGCGCCGCATGAACACCCTCGGCATCGCCGCCGTGATCAACGAGGGCGGCGAGTTCGACCACTATTTCATCGAGGCCTTCAACGGCATCATCACCACCGCCGCCCTCCACAACCAGACCACCACCGTCTTCGCCCTGCACGACTGGAACCGCGACGCGCACCGCCTCCCGACCTTCTGCGACGGCCGTATCGACGGACTCATCCTCGTCGCCCCGGTCTTCGACACCGACCTCGCGCGCTTCCTGCCCAGCCACACGCCGTTCGTCGCGATGCACGCCAACAACCCGTTGCCCGGCGTGGTCAACATCGAGGCCGACGAGGAGCCCGGCGCCTTCGCGATCGTGCGCGAACTCGTCGCCGCGGGCCACCGGCGCATCCTCCATGTCACCGGAACCCGGGGACTCACCGGCGTCGAACGCCGCGTCTCCGGCTACCGCCGGGCGCTCGCCGACGCCGGCCTCGCCTTCGATCCGGATCTCCTGGTCGACGCCTCGTTCAGCGTCGAGGGCGGCCGTGCCGCGTTGACCCAGTGGTGCGCCCGCCACACCGGCCAGGCCCTGCCCGACGCGATCTTCGCCGGCAGCGACGCGATCGCGACCGGCTGCATGGAGGTGCTCGCCAAGGCCGGCTACACGGTGCCGCGCGACATCTCCATCGTCGGTTTCGACGACACCCTCGCGGCGCGCACGACCGTGCCGCAGCTCACCACCGTGCGCCAACCGCTACGGGCGATGGGCAAGCGCGCGGTCGAGACGCTCCTCGACCGGATCCGCCACCACCTAGGCCAAAGCGTCCCCGAGACGCCGGGCGCGATCGTGTTCCCGGTCGAGATCGTGCGCCGCGCCTCCGTGCAGGCGCCGCTCGCCAACCGGCCGAAGATCGTGGCGTTGACCTGAGGGTTGGGCGCCGCCGCACCAGCCCGGCCCGCCCTCAGCGCCCCTGGCGCACCTTCTCCTTCTCGGCCTCGCGCTCATCCTCGAGCCGCGCGCGCTCGCTCACCATCTGCTGGCGGAGCTGCGCCACCGCCTCGCCGTCGACGCGTTCCAGCGCTTCGTCGTACGCCTTGCGCAGGAAGATCTCCCGCTCGGCGATCTTCGCCTTGTAGCGGGCGTCCAGCTCAGCCAACCGCTCCTTCTGCTCCGCCGTCAACGGCCGGGACTCCGGCTCGCTGGATTTCAGGCGTTCCATCGCAAGTTCGTAGGCGCTCTTCATGGGGCAGGGGCGATAGTCGCCGGCGCCGCCGCTGGCAAGTTTCCCGGCGCCCCCCCCGTCCGGGCCCCCCGCCGCCCCCGCGCCCCCC
>JAEXPQ010000222.1 GCA_023446735.1 Verrucomicrobiota bacterium | reverse complement strand
GGGGGGCGCGGGGGGCGGGGGGGGGCGACGACCTGTTCGACCTGATCGACGGCGGCGCCGAACTGTACCAGGAATATGGCTTCAAACGCGCGGCGTCCTGGAGCCTCGTCGGCCCCGCCGGCGGCAGCATCCAGGTGGAGGTCTATGAGATGGCCGATGCTCCCGCGGCGTTCGGCGTGTGGTCGCTCATGCAGACCGGCCGGTTCTCCCGCGGCGAACTTGGGCAGGGCTCGCTGCGTTTCGGCTACTACGTCGCGTTCTGGAGCGGACAGTATTTCGCCAGCGTCACCGGCGCGCAGGCCGATACCGCCACCCAGGCCGAAGTCGACCGGCTCGCCACCCAGCTCGCCGCGCTCCTGCCACACGACGGCGCCCTGCCTGCCTGGTGCACGCGTGTGCCGGCGGCCGGCCGACAGGAGCTGAAATACTTCCGGGGCCCGATCGGACTGAGCAACATCGCCACCGGGCTCGACTCGCTGCCGTTCACCGTGCGGGAAGGCGCCATCGCGACCTATCCAGGGGTGCAGCTCTTGGTGCTGCGTTACTCCGACTCCTCCGTCCTCAAAACGGAGGTGGCGAAGATCGCCCCGGCGACACCCACGTCGGTGACAGTCTCGAGTCCCGGGATGGGAGCGCTCGAAGTGCTCAACTTCGACGAGGACCTGCTCGTCTTCCGCTATACCGACGAAGCGTCCATGCGGACCGTTTTGAGCCAGTACGCGCGGTAAGATCAAGCGCAGGCGTGAGGCCAGAATCCGCACAAGCAGAACGCTTGCGGGTGGGCGGCGTTGTCCCAACGCCGGCGCGGACGTGAGCAGCGCGAAACCGTACGAGCAGACCTGCGCGCCGCCATGGCCTCTCCCCAAGGGCGCGCAGCTACGACTCACGTTCGGGTCGCGGGCTGCACCCGCGGCCCGCTTGGGACAAGCGGGTCCACCCACAGGCGCGATGAACGAATCCGTCCGATGATGACGTTTGCGACCGGGTTGCGATTCGCCCGCGCACCTCGCCGTCGCTCGATCCGGAATTCGGAAAACAAGAACGCCCGGACGGCGCGGGCCGACCGGGCGTCGAAGAGGAGAACTGGCGCAGGACGCTTACCAGGTGGTGAGCAGCTCGGCGCGCAGGAACATCATCTCGTCCGTGTGCTTGTAGTAGCTGCCCATCGGACACCATTCGGCGAGGAGCAGGCCGCTGAGGCGCTTGCTGAACTTCTGCTTGGCCGAGAGCTGAATCAGGTGGCCGCGGAAGCTGCCGTCGCGGCTGAAGAGCGCGCTGGTCGTGCGCGTCGGGTTGTCCTCGAGCGCGAAGAGCGCGCAGTAGGTCGCCGCGAGGTTCAGGCTCTTGCTCGGGGCGAGGCTCCAGGTGGCGCCCAGGCGGTAGAGGTTCGAGTACTGGGCGTTGCGGCCGGTCTCCTGGCCGATCGCCACGGCCCACACCTCGCTCACGCGCGGCGTGCGGCCCCAGAGGACGTCGAACATCTCGTCCTTGCCGGTGCTGCTGCGGCGGTCACCGGAGAGGTACTCGGTGAGGAACGTGACCTGGTTGTTGAGGCTGTCCTTGAAGGAATACGTCAGCTTGGCGAGGCCGCCGTAGGCCGACACGTCGCGCGAGGTCGGGAAAACCGAGTCGTTGCGGCGGCCCCACTGGTAGGCGACCTCCACCGAGTACTGCCAATGCTCCTCCGGCGTGCCGGCGATGCGACCGCCGAGGGTGTAGATGTCGGCGTTGTAGCCGCGCGCGGTCACGCGGTCGTCGCCCTTGTAGATGAAGTAGCCGTCGAGCGTGGTGTTCTGCACCGACTTGTTGGAGGCGTAGAGGATGAGGCCGGTCTCGTCCTGTTCGTGGAGGGCGGCGGCGCGCCGGTCGCTGCCGAGGATCGGGAACCGGTCGCCGGGATAGGCCTGCTGGTTGAAGCCGATCACATCGAACTTGGTCTTGATGCTCTTGGCATCGATCGCAACGCGCAGTCCGTCGAAGTGGTTCGTCCAGGACCCGTCGAGCGGGGTGCCATCGGTCACCAGCCACTGGTCGGCGAACTGGATGTCCTGGCGGCCCAAGGTGGCGACCACGGGCGTGCCATCGATCTCGGTCGTCCACTTCGCGTACATGTTGTCGACGAGCGCGTACTTCCACTCGGTGCCGTCGCCGGCCTTGGTGGCGGCGTCGAACCAGTAACGCGGTTCGGCGGATACGCGGCCGAAGAGCGTCACGCCCGGGAACGGGCTGGTGGTCTCCCAGACGCGCAGGCGCGCGCGGAAGTAGTCGCGGTCGTTGAAGGCGGCCGCGTTGTTGAGCGTCTGGGCGTTCATGTAGCCCTCGTAACGGAAGCGGAAATCGCCGCCCCATTGCATGACCGGCTTGGCGCCGGAAGCGGAGCCCGAGGACTGGGCGAGCACGCCGGTCGCGCCGGCGGCGAGGAGGAACGAAACGCAGAGACTGCGGCTGAGTAGTTTGGTCATAACAGGATGAGTCATCAGTCGGGGGGCGGGAAATCCCTCTATCGGCCCGCCCAAGGGGCGCTGAAGGAGAACCCCGCGCCCCCCCCCGGCAACACAATAACTGCTACGGCGCCCTCCGCTTCCCGAGGACCGAACCACCCGGAAAACGGCTCGTTCCAGAGCAAACCCGGCGCCCCAACTCCGCCACGACGCGGGTGCAACCGGCGCCGGGGCGAAAAATTCCTAGGACCGCCTCAGGAAAAATCCTAGGCCGGATCGTTCGCCCGGGGCAGAAGCCGCCAACAGTCTCGACCCGGGATTCGGGCTACGCCTCCACCACGGCGGTGTTTTGCGCCTCGCCCAGCGCCTTCTCCTGGGCGTGCGCGCGGCTGCGTTCGGCGTACGGCAACCATTTCCATTTCCGCCAACGCCAATACATCAGCAAGCCGCGGGTCCATTCGTCGCACGCCATCGCACACCAGATGCCGGCCATGCCCCAGCCGAGCTTCAGCCCGAGCAGCCAGGACAACGGCACCCACACGCCCCACATCACGCACAGGCCGACGAGCACCGGGAAACGCGCGTCGCCGGTCGCGCGCAGGGAGTTGATCACGACGACGTTGAAGACCCGGCCCGGCTCGATCGCCAGACCGATGCGCAAGAGCAGCACGCCGGTCGCGATGATCGCCGGGTCGCTCGTGAACGCGCCCATGAGCCAGGGCGCCGTCGCCGCGATGAGCACCGCTCCGATCGTCGCGCACCGCAGGCCGAGCCGCACGCTGCGCATCAGGCCGTCGTAAGCATCCTGGAAACGCCCCGCACCGATCAGGTGGCCCGTGATGATCTCGGTGCCGAGACCGATCGAGACGTTCATGAGGACCACCCAACGGATGATGTTCATCACGTATTGTTGGGTCGCCAGCGCGCTGCCGCCCATCTCGGCGCAGAAGCGCGTGATCACCATGAACGCCAACCACCAGCTCGTATGCTCGCCCGCCGCCGGCAGGCCGATGTGCAGGATCGCCCCGAGCTTGGAACGCTGGATCGCGAAAAAGTCGCGGGCGCGGACCTTCAGGTGCGTGCGCCATTCGAGCAGGAACCACAACGCGACGCTCGCCGCCGCGCGGCTCACGATGCCCGAAATCGCTACGCCCACCACGCCCAGCTTCGGGAAGCCGCAGAGGCCGAAGAGCAACAGGCAGTTGCCGATCACGTTGAGCACGTTCTGCCCACCCGTGACCCACATCGCGTCGCGCGTGTGGGTGTGGGCGCGCAGCGTGGCTGCGATAGCGCCGTTCATCGCCTCGAGAAAGAGCGTGCCGCCCATGAGCAGCAGGAACGGCTTGGCGAAGGCCATCGCCCCCGCCTCCAGTCCCATCATCCGTAGCATCGGTTCCGCCAGCAACACCACCAGCACGCTCGCCGCCACGCCGATCCAGGTGTTGGCCGCGATGGCCGTCATCGAAATCTGGTCGGCCCCCGCCCTGTCCTTGGCCCCGAGGTGATGCGTGATCACCACGCTGCTGCCGATGCCGATGAACGCGAAGAGGATGATGAACAACGTGAACACCTGCGCCGCCACGCCCACGCCCGCCACCGCATCGTCGCCCAGATGGCTTACCATGAACGTGTCGACCGTGCCGATGAGCACGCGCAGCCCTTGCTCGACGAAGATCGGCCAGGCCAGTGACAGCAGTTTGGGTTGGTCCGCGGAGGGAGCTTTCATGCAAAAGGGCGAAATGAGCCCCGGCACCCCCGGTTAACGACACAAATTTCGCCTCCAAGCCCCCGGCCTCGCTCCAACGATAGCACGTTAATGCGCCCCACCCACCTCCGCCCCCGAAACGCCGCCGGCGAGCAGAGTTGCACCAACAACCGGCGTTCTCCCCCCGTCGCGCGCCGCGCCGGATGTTTACCCTCACGACCGTGAGCGTAAACATCCGCGCTCGCCTGCGCGGGCCCGGTTCCGCTCACGCTCTCGCGGCGCCCGTCCGCCCTCCGGGCCCACCTGCCCCGGGGCCGGTCCGCTTCTAGCGCCACCGACCAGCATTCCGCCGGCTTCATTCGCCCCACCCAGTTGCCCAACTCGTTGACGCCCCGCGGCGTCGCCCGCATACCCGGACTTCGCGCCACCGTCCGCTACCATGGAAAAGCCGCCGCTCCTGCTCGAATTCGAAAAACCCATTCGCGACCTCGAAAAGCAACTCGCCCACCTGCGCGAGCTCGCCCTCAAGAACAAGGTCGGCGCCACCACCGAGATCGCCGCCATCGAGGTCAAGATCGAGGAGACCAAGCGCAGCATCTACCGCAACCTCACCGCTTGGCAGCGCGTCCAGATCGCGCGCCACCCCAAGCGCCCCTACGCCCTCGACTACATCGGCGCCCTCTTCACCGGCTTCCAGGAACTCCACGGCGATCGCCAGTTCAACGACGACCGCGCGCTCATCGGCGGCACCGCCTCCTTCCGCGGCCGACCGGTCATGATCGTCGCGCAACAAAAAGGCCGCGACACGAAGGAGAATCTCGAGCGCAACTTCGGCATGCCCAACCCCGAGGGCTACCGCAAGGCCCTCCGTCTCATGCGCCTCGCCGAGAAGTTCGGTCTGCCCGTCATCAGCTTCATCGACACCCCGGGCGCCTTCCCGGGCATCGGCGCCGAGGAACGCCACGTGGCCGAAGCCATCGCCGTCAACATCCGCGAGATGGCCGTCCTGCGCACTCCGAGCATCGGCATCGTCATCGGCGAAGGCGGCTCGGGCGGCGCGCTGGGCATCGGTGTGACCGATCGCGTGCTCGTTTTTGAGAACAGCTACTATTCCGTGATCTCGCCCGAGGGCTGCGCCGCCATTCTGTGGAAGGACCGCGCCGCCGCCCCCAAGGCCGCGGAAGCGCTCAAACTCGACGCCGCCGAACTCACCCGCCTCGGTGTCGCCCACGAGATCCTGCCCGAACCGCTCGGCGGCGCCCACTACGATCCCGCCGCCGCCGCGCAGACGCTCGGCGCCGCGCTCGAACGCCACTTGGGCGAGATCGCCGCCCTCCCCGTGGAGACGCTCCTCGCCCAACGCTACGAGTTTTTCCGTCACCTCGGGAAATTCGCCGAGGTACCGGCGTAGCCGCCGCCCCATCCCCCCGGCGCGTCCCGGCCCCCGGGCAGCCCGTCGCGGCGGTTGACGCCCGCCCGATCTGTAGCCGAGGACACAATGCCTCGACGCTTCCCCCGCCGTCCGCTTCCTTCGACGCCCTCGATGGAACGCGACTCCCTCACCCGCTTCGCCTGGCTCTCGATCGCCGCCGCAATCGTGACGATCGCGCTCAAGGCGATCGCGTACCTGCTCACCGATTCCGTCGGCCTTCTGTCCGACGCCGTCGAATCCCTCGTCAACCTCGCCGGCGGCATCATGGCTTTGCTGATGTTGCAGGTCGCCGCACGCCCCGCCGACGAGGACCACGCCTACGGCCACAGCAAGGCCGAGTATTTCTCCAGTGGAGTCGAGGGCACGCTCATCCTGCTCGCCGCGGGCAGCATCGCCTACACGGCCGCGTTCCGCCTGCTGCACCCGAAGCCCATCGAACAGGTTGGCGTTGGTCTGGCTGTCTCCGTCGCGGCCTCTGCCATCAACCTTATCGTCGCCCTCGTGATCCTGCGCGCCGGCAAACGCGGCCGCTCCATCACCCTAGAGGCCAATGCCCACCACCTCCTGACCGACGTCTGGACTTCCGTCGGTGTCGTCGCCGCGATCGCCCTCGTCGCCCTCACCGGATGGCAATGGCTCGATCCGGTGGTGGCCCTCGTGGTCGCCGCCAACATCGTCTGGACCGGCACCGGTATCGTCCGACGCTCCGTCGCCGGCCTGATGGATACCGCGCTTGCCCCGGCCGATCTGGAAAAAGTGCGCGCGGTCCTCCGCTCCCACGAGACCGCCGGAGCCCAATTCCACAACCTCCGCACCCGCCAGGCCGGCGCCCGGAAGTTCATCAACTTCGATGTGCTGGTCCCAGGATTGTGGACGGTCCAGCAGGGGCACGATCTCGTCGAACTCATCGAGGCCGAGATTCGCGCCCTCCTGCCCGACTCCACGGTCTTCACCCATCTCGAACCCGTCGAGGACCCCGCCTCCTGGTCCGACACCACCCTCGACCGCCCCTCCCGCTAACTCATTCTCGTTCTCATTCTCGTTCTCCTACTCCTACTCCTGCTCCTACACCCCTTCGCCCCTTCCCCGGCCCACCTCAGCCCTCCCTCCGCTCCCCTACATCCCCCCTCCGCCGCACCCCGATGCCGCATCGCCTTCCCATCGTTTCCCTCGAAGACCCCGCGCTTGCGCCCTACCTCACTCTCCGCCGCAGCGAAGAGCACGAACGCACCGGCATCTTCGTCGCCGAGGGACCGAAACTTATCGAGCGCGTGCTCGCCGCCGGCCTGACCTTGGAGTCGATGCTCTGCACCGAGCGGTGGGCCGAACACTTCGCCCCGCTGCTCACCCGCCAGGCCGAAACGCTTCCGCTTTACGTCACCGACGAGAAGAACCTCCGCCAGCTGGTCGGCTACCATCTCTTCAACGGCGTGCTCGCCGTCACCCGTATCCCGCCTCCCCCGACGGTGGCCGGCCTGCTCGCCCTCTCCGCCCGCCCGCGCCTCTGGGTCGCGCTCGACGGCCTCGCCAACGCCGAGAACCTCGGAACCATCGTGCGCAGTGCCGTTGCTCTCGGTGCCCAGGCCGTGCTCTGCGGCGAGACCTGCGCCTCGCCCTGGTTGCGCCGCGCCGTTCGCACCTCGATGGGCGCGATGGTCGCCGTCCCCGTGGTCACCACCGCGGACCTCGCCAGCGACCTCCGCGCGTGCGCAACCGCCGGTCTGACCTGCGCCGCCGCGGACGCCCATTCCGGAACACCCCTGCCCGCCGCGCCGCTCGACGGCGATCTTTGCCTGGTGTTCGGCAACGAGGGGCACGGCCTGCGTCCCTCCGTCGCAACGGCGTGCAACGCCACCTTGAACATTCCCATGCCCGGCGGCGTGGATTCGCTGAATGTCGCCGCGGCCGCCGCCATCATCCTCTACGAGGCCGCTCGCCAGCGCCGGAAGCTTCCGTCCCCGTAGCCGCGCGGCTCCCGCGCCGCCGTGCCGTCTCCGGTGCTTCGCCGCTCCCCAGGCTCGTCCAAGCGGGACGCGCCGCGCCCGACCCTCTCGCCACACTTCCCACGCCGCCGCCCGCCCATCCGCTCCGCCGGCCGCCGGGGTAACCGCCCTTGCGTCGCTCTCGTCTTTCGCGTTGTTCGCAGTGAACAAAACACCTCGACCCGAGTCCCACCTTTCACCGCCATGCTGCGCCCCCGCCACCTCTTCCTCGTGCTCCCGCTCTTCGCCGGCGCGCTCGTCGCCGCGGAATCCACGCGTTTCTCGCAGAGCCTGAACAACGACCAGCGCGCCGCCACCGGCATCGCCCGCCTCGACTCCAATCAGGTCGCGGCCCTCGATGCGCTCGTGCGCCTCAACCTCAACCAGGCCAACGCCGCGGCCCTGAAGGCCGAGCGCGCCGCCACCGCCGACTCCGCACCCGCCGCCACGGCGACCGAACCGGCCGCCTTCTCGCAGTCGCTCTCGGTCGACCAGCGCCGCGCCGCCGGCCTCGACCAACTCACCGCCGCCGAGACCGCCGCAGTCGACCATCTTGTCGCCAATCAGGTCGCCGCCACGCCCCGCTACAGCCCCGGCGAAACCCGCCCGGTCGAAGCGGTGCAGTTCTTCCCGAACCGTCTCGAGGTGCACGGCGAGGTCGGTTTCAGCTTCGGCGCCGGCAGCGGCGGCTACAGCTCCCGCGCCGCCTGGATGACCACCAGCCTGCTCGACACCAAGACCGGCACCGAGTTCGCCGTCACCGTCGCCACCGGCCGCGAGAAGTGGAAACGTCCCTACCGCTGGACCAACGACTGGGAGGACGTCTCGTTCAGCCTCGAGACCCCTCTCTTCGGCAAGCCCTGAGCCCGTCCGCTGTCATGATTTTTCCAGGCCGCACCCGCCACGGTGCGGCCTTTTCTTTTCCGGCCTCGTCGCCCGGAAATCGCTGGAGGTGACTACCGCTTCACCCGGCACACTGCGCCCGTCGGCACCAACGCCGACCTCGTATTCGCCAACCAGAAAGGATCCACCATGAAACCCGTCACCAAGGACCAGTTCATCGCCGTGCTCGACGACGCCGGCGTCACCACCGAACAGAAAGCGCGGTTGCATGCCGCCTTCGAAAAGCGGTATCCGGAGGCCCACCAAAGCTTCCTCGAATACCTCGGCTTCCCGGCCGAAGCCATCCGCGACATCCGCGCCCGCAGCCGCGCCTGACGCCCCCGTCCCACGGGGCCGGCGGATCCACCGCCGACCCCGCCCTTTCGCCTTCCCCTTCCGCCCAAACCTCCACCACGGAGTCCCCACTTCCGCCCTAGTTCGCTTCGTTGCCTCGTCGTTTCCCCGCTCCGGCCCGTGAAAACCATCCGCCACCTCGCCGCTCAGTTCGGCCTCTCCCGCACGGCGCTCCTCTACTACGATCGGCTCGGCCTGTTGCGCCCCGAGTACCGCACATCCGCCGGCCACCGCCTCTACTCAGCGGACGACGAAGCCCGCCTCGCCCGTATTTGCGAACTGCGCGCCGCCGGCCTGCCTCTGGCGGACATCGACGCCGCGCTGGATCCCTCGCCCACCCTGTGCGCCCCGATCGCCGACGCCCTCGACCGGCGGCTTACCGACCTCAACCGCGAGATCGCCGCGCTCCGCCGCCAACAGCAGGTCGCGCTCGCGCTCCTGTGCGACCGTTCCGCCGCCGGCCGCACCCGCGCGATGACCAAAGAACGCTGGGTGCAACTTCTTGAGGCCTGCGGCCTCGACGAGAACGACCGCGCCCGCTGGCACCAAGAGTTCGAGAAGCTCTCTCCCGAAGCGCACCAGGACTTCCTCGAGTCCCTCGGAATTCCGGCGGCCGAGATCGCCGCGATCCGCCACTGGTCGTCGACCGCCGCCGGCCGGCCCCGGCGCAAGTCCCGTTGAGACTTCCGTCGCTCGCCCCGACCGACGGTCCGGCCGGTCCGACCGCTCGTCACATCGATGCCGACACGCGCCGGGCATCCTCCCATGCTGCCAGGATCGGGTGAACGGCTTCGTTCGCTCGCGCCGTCGTCATGCACCAACCGCTGCCCTTCGCCACCTCCTCGCACCAGCCCGACCGGCGGCTGCATGCGCGCCTTCTCGCCGGTGTGCTGCTGGGCGTCGCCGCGTTCTCCCCCGGTGCGGTCACGGCCGCCGGCCCGCCCGCGGACTCCGCCCTCTGGGCCAGCGCCGCCCAAATCGCCCGCGCCTCGCGCTGGTTCTTTCCCGGCCGGGCCGTGATCGAAGAAACCGCCCGGCTCGACCGCAGCACCACCCGCTCCCGCGTGACCGCCCGGCTCGAGCACCGCACCGGCGCTGAACCCGCCGTCGCCGTGACCGAGGTCAGGGTCGACAACCGGGATCTCACGCGCGACAAGGCCGATGCCGTCGCCACCACCCTCGGTCCGCTCGTCGACGCCCTGTACCGGCCGGATCACCCGCTCGTCAGCCACAATGCCACGGATACACAGCCGGCCGGCGAGGCGGTGATCGACGGCGCCCGCTGTCGCGGTTTCGTCACCTGTAGCCGGATGGACGGCGTCGCCATCACGATGACCACCTGGATCGACACCACTCGTGGCTTCGCGCGGCGTATCGAGTATCGCGCCCTCAACCTTCCGTTCGAGCGGGACGGCACCTTCGTCCGCGAGTTCACCGGCACCTCCGAGTACACGCTCGACGCCGCCAACCGCTGGCTCCTCGTCCGCCAGAGCGCGCACAGCAAACTCAAGGCGCCCGCCTCCGTCCGCGCGGTCGAGGTCCGTTCCGACCGCACGATCACCTGCGCGGACCACTGGGAATATCATGGACCACGCCGGACGGACGCCCCGCCGGCCTCCGGCCCGTGAGACCGCACGGACCCCTCAACGAACCGCCACCGCCTTGAAGAACGTGTAGCAGAACACGCCATCCGGCTCGGCCGCCCGGTACAGTCCGCACACGCCCGCCGCCCACTCCGCCGGCGCCATCAGGTCCGCCGCCAACGCGGCCTCGGTCACGCCCTCGACCATCGCGCCGAACGTCTTCCGGGTGAACCCATCCTGCAGCACCGGGTCAGCGCCGTCCGCATAGACCATCCGCGGCGACACCGTCGCCTCGCCGAAACCGGCGGTGGTGAGCAGCGGATACAGCCTCCGCCCGATGAGTGCATCCCCGCCGCCGCGCCGCTGTAGCTCCACCAGGCACTCGACCGTGCGCCGCGCGTCGCGGTCGTCCGGATGAAAGAACGTGGAGCCATGGTCGCCCTCGATCACCGTGAGCGTGCCGCCGGGCTTGAGCACCCGCCGCAGGCCGGCCAGGGCGCCCACCGGATCGGCGAGGTGCTCGAGCACGAAGCACAGGAAGACGTGGTCGAACTGCGCCTCCCCAAACGGCAGCGAGAAGATGTCGGCCTGCTGAAACACGACGTTGGCAAAGCCCTGGGCGCGCACCTGCATTTCCGCGCGCGCCAGCGAGACCGGCGAGATGTCGACCGACACGAACTGCGCCTCCGGCGAGTTCGCCGCGAGCGTCACCGTTTGGGCGCCCACTCCGCAGCCGGCTTCGAGCACCAGGCTGCCCGCCGGGTAGCGCGTGTCGCCGTGCAACAGCTCCGTGAGCGTCGCAGCCTGGTCCCGCAGCCGTTCGCCCTCGCGCTTCGAATAACCATGAACGTATTCCGTGCCCATGCGCTCAGTACCAGCCACCTCCGCGCGCACCAGTCAACCACTCCGACAACAACAAGCCAGCCGCGGTCCGGCCGCAGCTGGCTCCCCAACAAGTCCCGCGCCGATACTCAGCTGTTCTTCTCCAGCGAGAACTCCATCGGCATCTCCATGAGGGTGGCCACCCGCTTGCCGTCCTTCATGCCGGCCTTGAACTTCCAGCGCAGCATCGCGGTGGTCGCCTCGCGGGCGAACTCCGGGCTGCTCGCGCTGATGATCTCGACGGCCGAAACCTCCCCGCGGCTGTCGACCACGAACCGCATCACCACTGTACCGCTACGACCCTCGCGCTTCATTTCGAAGGGATAGCGGGGCGCCGCCCGGCTGGTCGCGACTGGGACTTTGTCGAGGTCCACGGTGCTGAAGACCTTCCCGAACCCGTTCCCCGCTCCCGGGCCAGCGGGAACGGAGGGCGGCGCCCACCGGAAACTGTTCTTGTCGGGAATTTTCCCAAGGTCCGGCCGATCCCCCGGAAGCACCATAGCACCCGGAATCGGCGGCGCGAGCGGCGTCGGCAGCCGCGCATAGTCCTCCGACACCGCCACGGGCTTATCTTCCGGTTTGTCCTTTGCCTCTTTGGCAGGCTCGGGCGGAGGCGGGGGTGTGAGATCCACAGGCAACGGATCCGGCCAATTCTTGCGCACCACGATGTCGGACCCGTCGGCCGAGAGCGGTGTTTCCGGGCCACGGTTGATCCCGAACAGCACCGCGGCATGCAGCACGGCCGAGACGGAGACACCGTAGAAGAAGGCCCGATTGCTGGGCATCCGATAGCTGCCGACCGTGGCGGCGACGGACCGGTGGAAGATTCCCGGCAGCAGCCGGGGCAGGAAGGCGAGTTTCGTGATCATGATTTTGGGGTGGGTTACACCATGAACACGCACGACCGCGGATTTTCTTAGGACAAACCTCGGAAACTGCCGACCCGCCCCCCCCGGCCTCCCGCCGGTCCGCTAGATCGTCGGCATCACATTGCCGCCGCACACGGGCACGTACGCCCCCGTGATGAAGCTCGCCAGGTCGGACGCGAGGAACGCCACCACGTTGGCGACCTCCTGGTCGGTGCCGCGGCGCCGCAGCGGCACGTTGCGATCGTACTCGGGCCTCACCTCCGTTCCTTCGATACGGTCTTTCCCGCTCACCGTCCAGCCGGGGGCGACCTGGTTCACGGTGACCGCCCGCTCGCCGACCTCCTTCGCCAGCACGCGCAGCACGCCGTCCATCCCGCGCTTGCCCGCCACGTAGGCCGACTGGGTCGGGAACATCTGCATCGCGCACTCGGTGTTGATCGCGATCACCCGGCCCCACCGTCGCGCGACCATCGCCGGCACGAAGGCCTGCGCCATGTGCACGTTGTGCAGGACACACGACCGGAACTGGCTCTCGTAGTCGGCCACCGGCTGCTCCAGCACCGACCGCCACGGATACTGCACCACGGCGTTGTTCACGACGATGTCGGGATCGCGGTGCCAGGCGCGCACCGCGTCGCGCAACCCCCGGATCGACTCCGGCGAGGTCACGTCGACCCGAAAGGCCTTCGCACGCCGCCCGGTGGCCGCGATCTCCGCGGCGAGGGTTTCCGCCTTCTCGGCAGCGTTGAGATAGGTGAGCGCCACATCGGCGCCCGCCTGCGCCAGCGTGCGGGCGATGACCCGCCCCAGTTCGCCGCTGGCGCCGGTGACGACCGCCACGCGGTCGGAGAGATCGATGGACAGCATGCCGCCACAGAGGCAATTCGCCGGCCGAGCGCAACCGTCGAGCAGCCGGCGGCGGACGTCGCTCCCGGGGCGATCACGCGCGGCGCCCGCGGTGCTTTTCCTGGGCTCCGCGTAAATTAGGAGCCGGAATAAGTTCGGGATTGTCTAGCGGTCGCCGCTCCCCACGTTCGCGCCTTTCGCCTCCGCAAACCCCAGGCTCCACAACCGATGGTCAGCACCCCCGAACAGATCTCCCGGTACTTCGAAATCCGTTGGCACGGCCGCGGCGGCCAGGGCGCAGTCACGGGCGCCAAGTCCCTCGCCGAATGCGTGCAGGGCACCGGCCGCAACGTCGTCGCCTTCCCCGAGTACGGCCCCGAGCGCCGCGGCGCGCCGGTCAAGGCGTTCAACCGTTTCAGCGAAACGACCATCCGGATCCATACTCCAGTTACGACGCCCGACGTCGTGATCGTGATCGACGCCACCCTGCTGCCCCTGCCCGCCGTCAAGGACGGCGCCGCCGAGCACACGGTCTTCATCGTCAACATCGAGAAGTCTCCCGACGAGGTGCGCCGCATCCTCGGCCTCGACAACCACGTGGTCACCGTCGCCGCCAACCGCATCTCCCGCGCGCTCTTCAAGCGCGAGATTCCCAACTCCACCATGCTCGGCGCCTTCGCCAAGGTCGCCCCGCACATCATCGGCGTCGAGAAGCTCAAGGAGGAGGCCGCGCACGTCATCGCCGGCCTGCTCGGGCCCGACCTCGTGGAGAAAAACCTGCAGGCCGTCCAACAGGGTCACGATCTCTGCCAGATCGGCTGAAGAACCAACCCGATCGAGCGACGAACGGCGAGCGACCGGCGGCACCGAAGAACCGATCCCGCTCTCGTCACTCGGCCCCGGACTCTCGACATCCGTATTTGCCCCAATGAGCACTCTCAAGAACTGGCAGGACCTGCCCTACGGCGGCGTCATCACCGAAGCCGGCAGCGCCGCACGATACGAAACCGGTTCCTGGCGCACCTGGAAACCGATCACCCACCGCGAGCATTGCACGCACTGCCTCGCCTGCTGGGAGTTCTGCCCGGAGGACGCCATCCTGCTGGAGGCCGGCGCCGATCCCGCCGGTGCGCCGCGCAAGTTCGTCAAGGAAATCAACTACTACCACTGCAAGGGCTGCGGCCTCTGCGTGCGCGAGTGTCCCGTCAACAAGCAGGGCCAGGCCAAGGCCCTCGAGATGGTCCGCGACGAGGTCTGACCCATGAAACTCGCCACCACCGGAACCCCCAAGATCGTCCCGATCACCGGCGCCGGCGCCTGCGCCGAGGCGATGCGCCAGATCAACCCCGACGTTGTCGCCGCTTTCCCGATCACGCCGTCGACGCAGGTCGTGGAGGACTTTTCCACCTTCGTCGCCAACGGTCAGGTCGACACCGAGTTCGTCACCGTCGAGTCCGAGCACTCCGCGATGAGCGCGTGCATCGGCGCCAGCGCCGCCGGCGGCCGCGTGATGACCGCCACCAGCTCGGCCGGCATGGCCTACATGTGGGAGCTGCTCTACGTCGCCGCATCCATGCGCCAGCCGGTGCTGATGACGCTCGTCAACCGCGCGCTCACCGGTCCGATCAACATCCATTGCGACCACAGCGACTCGATGGGCGCCCGCGACACCGGCTGGATCCAGCTCTACAGCGAGACCAACCAGGAGGCTTACGACAACCTCGTCATGGCCGCGCGGATCGCCGAGCACCCGGACGTCCGCCTGCCGCTCATGGTCTGTCAGGACGGCTTCATCACCAGCCATTCGATCCAGACCATGCAGCTCGAGGACGACGCAGCCGTGCGCGCCTTCGTCGGCCCGCACCAGCCACTGCACAGCATTCTCGATACCGACCATCCCGTCACCTGGGGCGCGCTCGACCTGCAGGACTACTACATCGAGCACAAGCGCGGCCAGGAACAGGGCATGCGCAACGCCCTCCGCGTCATCCAGGAGGTCTCCGACGAGTTCGCGAAGGCATTCGGCCGCCAGTACGGCCTGTTCGAGGAGTACCGGCTCGACGATGCCGACATCGTGCTCGTCGCGATCAGCTCCGCCGCCGGTGAGATCAAGGAGGTCATCGACCAGCTGCGCGCCAAGGGCGAGACGGTCGGCTTGTTGAAGATCCGCAGTTTCCGCCCCTTCCCGTACGCGCAGATCGCCGCGGCGCTCTCGCGCGCCAAGATTGTCACCGTGCTCGACCGCAGCGCGAGCTTTGGCGCCCACGGCCCGGTCTTCACCGAGATCACCACCGCCGTCTACAACTACTCCCACAACCGCCCGCTCCTCCTCGGCCAGACCTACGGCCTCGGCGGCCGCGAGCTCACCCTTCGCCACATCGAACAGATCGTCGGCGAAAGCCGCCTCTGCCTCGACAAGGGCGAGATCGGTTCCCTACAAGGCCGCTGGATCAACGTGCGAGGAGACAAGTAATGAGCATCAACGCCCCTCAACTCGCCGAGCTCTCCCCCGAGACGAAGGCCATGTGCGCCCGCCCGGGCACGTTCTCCGGCGGCCACCGCATGTGCGCCGGCTGCCCCACCGGCATCTTCACCAAGATGCTCACGCGCCTCTCCGACGACTACGAGATCGTCGCCGGCAACGCCACCGGCTGCCTCGAAGTCGCGAGCTCGATCTTCCCCTACTCCGCTTGGCAGATTCCGTGGATCCACACCGCCTTCGAGAACGCCAGCGCGATGATGAGCGGCGTCGAGGCGTGCTACCGCTCCCTCGTCCGCCAGGGCCGCCTCACCAAGAAGCTGAAGTTCGTCGTCATGGGCGGCGACGGCGGCACCTACGACATCGGCCTGCAGTCGCTCTCCGGCGCAATGGAGCGCGGCCACGACCTCACCTACATCTGCTACGACAACGGCGCGTACATGAACACCGGCGTGCAGCGCTCGTCGGCCACGCCGCTCGGCGCCGCCACCACGACCACGCCGGTCGGCAGCGAGTCGTATGGCCGCAAGGGCAACCGCAAGGATCTCACCAAGATCATGCTCGCCCACAACGTCGGCTACGTCGCCCAAGCCAGTATCCACGACGTGGGTGATCTCTTCCGCAAGATGAAGAAAGCCGTCGACCACAACGGTCCGTCGTTCATCAATCTTCTCAGCCCCTGCATCCCCGGCTGGAAGATCGATTCCGACCAGGGCATCGAGAGCGCCCGCCTCGGCGTGGACTGCAACTTCTGGCCGCTCTTCGAGGTCGAACAGGGCAAGTTCACGATCAACTACCGTCCCGCGCCGGTGAAGCCGGTGGCCGACTGGGTCTTCTCGCAGGGCCGCTTCAAACACCTCAAAAAGCACCCCGAGGTCGTCGCCGCCTTCCAGGCCGAGGTCGACAAGCAGTGGGCTTGGCTGGAGATGGAAACCGCCCGTACCAACCCGACGCGCCTCGGCTGAGCCGCCCGCAGCCGCCCCCACCTGCCGCCCGATGGGCGCCCACCCGAGCATCTGATCGGCCGAGCGGGCGAGCTTCGATCGCGCCGCTCCCAACTCCCGCCGGCGCTCGCCACCAAAGACACAGAATTCTGTCGCGGTCGGGACAAGATTCCGTGTCTTCGCCTTCGGCTCGCCAGGCCCGAGCCGCCAATCCTCACGATACCTGGGCTGTGCTGCCCAAAAGGAGCAGGTAGCCGTGAGTAAAAGCGAACCCGCCGGGTGCGCCGCCGCTCGGCGGGGAAGACTCGCCCTGCTCAAGCAACGGCGTTTTGTCGCGAAGGTCCATGCCGGAGCCCCCCGGCCAATGAGCTTGGCGGAGACGCCACCAACCGCCACAGCTTGCATCCGATGAAACGCCGCCCCCACCTGCCGCCCTGGCCGTCCGTGCCGACCGCGCGCGGCCCCCATGGCCGCAAGCTCTGCCGCTGCGGCTGCGGCGCCGAGGTCGCCCCGCCACGCCGCACCTGGGCGACGCCCGAGTGCATCGAACGCGTGCGCCTGCGCTGCGACTGGAGCGTCGTCCGCAAACATGTCTATGAACTGGGTCGCGGCTTGTGTTCGGTCTGTGGATGCCACCCGGAGAGCCTCCGGGCGCAGGTCCGCGAGGCGTTGCTCGAAGGCGACCGCGCCGCGCTCGACCACGCCGCCGCCGAGGGGTGGCCGCGCCTCGGCCGCGTCTGGTACGAGATCGACCACATCAAGCCCGTCTGCGAGGGCGGCCACGAACACGGCCGCGCCAATCTCCGCGTCGTCTGCTACCGCTGCCACAAGGCGCTCACCACCGCGCTGAACCGCGCCCGCCGCGCCGCCCGCAAGGCGAAATCCGTCCCATAGAACGCCCCGGCCCGGCCACCGTCTACGGTCCACCGGTCACTGGCTACCGTCTACCGGTTACCGTCCACTGTCCACGGTTCACCGTCCACCGGTCACCGCTCACCGGCTACCGGCCACTGGCCACCGCCTGCATCACCGCGGCGAACGGCGCCTCCGCCGCGCATCCGAATCGCGGATGCCGGGTGAGCTTCGCCGCCGCCAGCGCCGGCGAGGCGATCCCGCAGAGAAACCGCGCCACTTGCCGCGCCCCGCCAAGCTCGCGCGGGTACTGTGCGCGCAGCGCCGCGACCTCCTCCGCCGGCCAACTCACCGGGCGTTCCGACCGCGCGAGCTCCACGCGCGGCGCGCCGGCGCACGGCCCGCAGTGACCGCAGTCGCGCCCAAGTTCCTCGCCGAAGTACGCCAGCAGCCGCCGCACGAGGCAGCCCTCGCCACCGATGAGTTTGGCCACGCCCGCCACCCGGGCGATGTCGCCGGCCTCGCGGGCGGCGAAGCGCCGCCGCAGGTCGTGCCACACCGCCGCCAGACCCTCCGGCACGCGCACCACGCGATACCCCTGCCGCACGCCGGCGGCACGCAGCTCGAGGTCGCCTTTCTCTTCGAGGTAGTTGAGCGCCTTCACCAGGCGCTCGCGTTCGCCGCCGAATGCCGCCGCGGCCTCCGCCAGCACCACCGTGCTCCAAGTACGCCCCTCCTTCGCGAGCCCGAAGAGGCGTTCGAGAAACTGCCGCCGCTCGCCCTCGAAACGCGCGAGGATCTCCTCCACCGGCCGCCGGTACTGCCACTGGTAGCTCGTATAGAATGGCGTCGTCGCCTCGATCAGCCCGTCGAGCTCGAGATACGTGAGCGCCGTCGACACCACCAACTGCCGGATGTCGTGCCGCCCCGACAGCTCGAACGCCGAGACATCGAACGTCTCGCCGGCCGCGCGTCCCTGCAGCAGCTCCTTCAGCAGGTCGCGCAATGCTTCGGCCGTGGGCGTGTCGCCGTAGGTGAAGTTCTCCAACACCGTGAGATCCTCCGCCGCCGCGAAGATCTCGCAGTGCGACGGCCCGCCGTCGCGCCCCGCGCGCCCGATCTCCTGCGCATAGTTCTCCAGGCTCTTCGGCAGGTTGTAGTGGTAGACCGCGCGGATGTCCGCCTTGTCGATGCCCATGCCGAACGCGATCGTGGCGACGACAATCGCTCGCTCCGCCGCCATGAAGCGGTTCTGCACCGCCTCGCGCACCTCCGCCTCCATCCCCGCGTGGTACGCCTCGGCCGCGAATCCCGCCGCCACCAGCGCCGCGGCGACGCGCTCCGCCGTCTTCTGCAACGTCACGTACACGATCGTCGGCCCCGGCGGCCGCGCCTTCAGGCGCGCGAGGAGCAAGGCGATGCGCTCCTCCGCCGCGCAGGCGGTGGCGCACAACGTAAGGTTGGGCCGATGGAATCCCGTGTTCACGTGCGCCTCCGGCGCGATGGCGAACTCGCGGCAGATGTCGCGCGCCACCGCCGGTGTCGCCGTCGCGGTGAGCGCGAGCACCCGGCCCGCGCGCAGCTCCCGCGCGTAGCGGGCGAGCTTCAGGTAGTCGGGCCGGAAGTTGTGGCCCCACTCCGAGATGCAATGCGCCTCGTCGACCACGAGCAGATCGATCTGCAGCGTCTTGAGCCGCGCGAGGAAGCGCTCGTTGGAGAAACGTTCTGGCGCCACATAGAGCAACTTCAGTCGCCGCGCCCGCAGCCCCTCCTGGATCTCCTCGAACGCCTCGCGGCTCACCGACGAGTCCAGCCGCGCCGCCGCGATGCCGCGCCCGACCAGGAAATCCACCTGGTCCTTCATCAGCGCGATCAATGGCGACACCACCACCGTGAGCCCCTCCAGCAGCAGCGCCGGCAGCTGGTAGCACAGGCTCTTGCCGCTTCCGGTCGGGAACACCGCCAGCGCCGAGTTGCCCGCCAGCAACTGCGCGATCACCGCCTCCTGCCCCGGACGGAACTCCGTGAAACCGAAACGTTCGTGCAGAAGGGCGCGGGTCGCGTGGTTCGAGCTCATGGCGGCCCGCAGTTCATCGCGGCGCACGGCACGGCGCAAAAGCGGAATACCGCCCGCCCCGTATCGCGCCTGCCAATTATCTGGCATCCGCGCCGCTTGGCCCGCACCACCAGGGTCCCAGCGTCAAACGCACCCTCGCCCGGCACGCCGCCGGCGTCGGCCCGTCGGCGCCCCCCAAAAACACCGAATCCCATGAAACTCGCCTTCGTCCACGGCTGGAGTGTCCACCACACGGACACCTACGGAGAGCTGCCCGAGATCCTCGCCGCCCAGGCCGCCGCCCTCGGGCTCGCGCTCGACCCGGTCGACATCCACCTCGGCCGGTACATCAGCTTCCGCAACGAGGTCCGGATGGATGATGTCGTCCGCGCCTTCGACCGCGCCCTGCGCGACTCCCTCGGCGACGGCCGGGGCGGCATCGCGCCCTTCGCCTGCATCACGCACTCCACCGGCGGCCCCGTTGTCCGCGAATGGCTGATGCACCGCTACGGCGCCACCGGACTCACCGGGTGCCCGCTCGCCCAACTGATCATGCTCGCCCCCGCCAACCACGGCTCGGCCCTGGCCCGCCTCGGCTCGGAACGTCTGGGCCGGATCAAGGCCTGGGCCGAAGGAATCCAACCGGGCGAGAAGATTCTCGAGTGGCTCGCGCTCGGCAGCACCAGCGCCCGATCGCTGAACGAACGTTGGTTGCCGCTCGTACCCTTCGCCGGCGGGAGCTCGTTCATGCCCTTTGTGCTCACCGGCCAGACGATCGACAAGGCGCTGTACGACTACATCAACCCGTACACCGGCGAGGCCGGCTCCGATGGCGTGGTCCGGGTCGCCGCCGCCAACCTCGCCTACAGTTGGCTTACGCTCCGCCAGGGCACGACTCCGGTGACTATGGCGCGAGAGACGAAGAACCGCATCGCCACGCTGCTCGAATACCGCGGTGACCTGCGCCGCTCGCACGCGGCGCCGCTGCTCGTGGTTCCGGCGGCGGCGCACTCCGGAAAGAAGCTCGGCATCATGCGAAGCCCCAAGCTGGCCGATGCGCCCGCCAAACCCGTGGTCGGCGCCATCCTGGAGGCAGCGCAAACCCGGGATGCCGCGACCTATGCCACGCTCGCCCAATCCTGGTCCGACCGCACGGTGCAGGAGCAGACCAAGGACACGGACTGCGGCCGCCACTTCCAGGTCATCTTCCAGATCACCGACGACCAAGGCTTCACCGTCACCGACTACGACGTGATCCTCCTCGCCGGCCCGGGCTACGACCCCGACAAACTTCCCGCCGGTTTCTTTGGCGACAAGCAGGTGAACAAACAGAGCCCCGAGCGCATCACCTTCTTCCTGAACTTCGACACGATGCTGAAGGTTCCCGGCGGTCAGTTCGGCTTCCGCGTCGTTGCCCGGCCCAACCAAGGATTCGCGTACTACGCCCCCGCGGAGTTCCGTTCCGACACCAGGGCGATCGACCATTTCGTCGACCCCAATTCCACGCTCTACGTCGACATCGTGCTCCGCCGTCTCGTCGATCAGGAGACCGCCCGTTTCGGCGGCATCGACGGCGCCCCCGGCGAGTTCAAGAACGCCCAGCCCGGCGGCCAGCTCGTCGACTGAGTCGCCCGCCCTACCGGCCGTCCTCCCGGTAACCGGCCTCGCCGAAGCCGATTCGACGTGGGCACTGCGCCGCAGCACAACCAATTGGCTGCGGCGCGCGGAGCCGTGGTGAAGCGCTGTTCAAGCATCCAGCTTCTCGTACCAGGTGATCGCACCGTCTGCGCCGAGCGCCGCCACCCGGAAGTCCATCTGACCGGAGAATACGACAAGCTCAGCGCGGAAACGCTTGTCGGCGACGAAGGCCCGGAACGCCTCGCTCGCCGCCACCAACTCCCGGTGGACCGCGCTCATCTGCTGCAACAGCGCCACGGCCGCGGCCTGTGTCGGCCGATTGAATCCACCGAGGTTGTGCGAGTACGTGATCGAGTCCGCGCTGCTCGACGCGCAGATCCACATCCCGCCGGAAGCACCGACCCGGACCTCATAGCTCCGGCTCTGCAGGTCGCGAAGCAGCGCTTGCGCCGTCGCCGCCCAGTTCGTCGAAGTTGATTCCATGGTACTGGAAGGACGTCCCTTCACCCCAGCATCTTCGCCTGCGCATCGAGATGCTTCTTGATGCTGCCGCACACCGTGTCGCACATCGAGAAGATGCCGGGATCGGCGATCGCATAGAGCACGTTCAACCCCTGCTTGCGGCGTTTCAGGAGCCCGCAGGCGACGAGCACCTGGAGGTGCTTCGAGATGTTCGCCTGACTCGTCTCCTGCTGCTCGACCAGCTCCGTCACGCTCAGCTCGCCCTCGCGCAGCGCCATCAGGATGCGCAGCCGCATCGGCTCGCCCATCGCGCGAAAACGCTGGGCGAACAGCTCGATCGTTTCGGTCGGCAGCTCCTTGGCCATGCCGAGCACCACAAACGGAAACCTGGGACTTGACGACTTCAATCTTCCGTATAACTATGTGGCTATTCAGTGAAACGCAACTCCTCTTTCCTATGAAACTCGAATACCGCATCCGCGTCCTCGCCGGCTCCATGGTCCTCGCCAGCCTCGCCCTCGGGCACTGGGTCAGCCCGTGGTGGCTGCTCCTCGCCGCCTTCGTCGGCGTGAACCTCATCCAGTCCGCCTTCACCGGCTTTTGCCCCGCCTGCAACATCCTCCGCAAGCTCTTCCCCGATTCGCCCGGCTCCTGCGGCTGCGACGACGGCAAGTGCGCCTGCGACTCCGGCTCTGGTTCGTCCGAAAAGCCCGGCGGCTCCTGCGGTTGCGGCAAACCCTGAGGACCCATCACTAGGTGGACGGCGTTGCCCCCAACGCCGTCGCGTGCCTGAGCCGCCACGGACGGCGTCCGCTCTCACCAAAATCCAGCCCGCCGCAGACCGAGTCTCCGACCCGATTGGGGACAATCGGGTCCACCTGCGCTCCTCCGCCCCCGCACTCCGCCTTCCGTCATCCGTCATCCGTCCTTCAACCTCAACTTTCCACTTCAACTCTCCACAGCCCTCCGCCATGAGAGCCCTCCGTTTCCTTGCCCCCGTCCTCATCGGAGCCATACTCGGCGCCCTCATGGGCTACTTCGGCCAGTGCACCTCCGGCACCTGCCCGCTCACCTCCACCTGGTGGCGCGGCGCGATCTACGGCGGTGTCCTCGGCGCCCTGGTCGCCCTCTCCTCCGTACGCGCCTGACCGCCGCCCGCCCACGGTCCACCGTCCACTGCCTACCGGCAACCGTTCCCAGCCCGCTATCCCATGAAACACCACCTCGCCCTCCCCGCCCTCGCCCTCGCGCTGCTCGCCAGCGGCTGCGGCCGCGACCCGCACGCCGCCGCCCCCGCGCTGCCCACCGTCGCCGTCCGCACCACCACGGTGCGCGCGATCACCGACCTGCGCCGCACCGAGCTGCCGGGCACCGTGCGCGCCGTCGAGCGC
>JAEXPQ010000185.1 GCA_023446735.1 Verrucomicrobiota bacterium | reverse complement strand
CTCCTGCTTGGTGTAGGTGAGCGGCGCGTAGCGCGGCGGCTGGGCGGCGAGGAGCAGGGCGATGGTGTTGAGATGGCGGACGAGCAGGGAGGCGACGCGCTCGGCTTGCTGCTGGGATTGCCAGCGCGGCTGTCCCTGGCCCCAGATGTAGTTCATCCACACGTTGGGCGGGATGGGGCGGGGGCCGATGATGATCGAGGTCAGCAGTCCGTTGACTGCCGAGATGCGCATCGTCGTGGGCGGGACGAGCGGGGATTCGAGGAACTCGGCCAGTTCGTAGAGCTCCGCCTCGGAGAGGGGTTTGTAGTTTTCGGAATGGCGGGACATGGCGTGTCGGTCGGTGGGGTGAGGGGCGCAAGCAAGGGTGCCGCCGCGGCGGAGTGCAACAACAGACCTCGGTCGGGCTCCGGTGCGGAATGGGAGCGCGAATGGCGGGACGACGCAGCGCGGCGGGCGAACGGTGAAGGACCGGAAAACGCCCGCCCGGTCTGGACCGGAGCGGGCGCGCGTGGGTTGATGGGCGGTGCGGTCGCGAGGCTACACCAGCGGTACCCAGATCTCGGTGCGGAGGTCCGCGGGGGCGGCGGAGTCGGGCGAGTTGAGGTAGAGCTCGAAGCAGCTGGCGTCGCGCAACCGCTCGCCGCTTCGCGGCAGCCATTCGCCGAAGATGGCGTCGTAGGTCGACTGGAAGTTCTCGTACGGCCCTTGGTGGAGGAAGACGGCGTAGCGGCCGCCCGGCACGGTCTGCACGCCGACCTCGCCCTCGGGGGCGATCTCGCGGTCGAGGGTGATGCAGGCGTCGTAGCGGAGCTGCCCGTCGGCGGTGATCTTCGGGTCGTCGTGGCTGAGCCCGAGGCATTGGTGGCGGGGGCCGACCAGGCCGTGGCGGCCGGCGAAGGCGCAAACCTTGCCCCAGGCGGCGCCGACCCCGTGGTAGGGGCCGATGTGACGGACGAAGGCGACCCGGGTGTCGGGCCGTGTGCGGATTTCGGGTGTGATCATGGTGGCGTTCATCTCGCGGAAACGCGCCGCGCGCACCTGCAGCTCGAAGCGGTGCTCGCGGCGGCATTGGGAGGGAGGGACGCCGAACCGTTGCTCGAAGGCCCGCGCGAAGGCCGCCGCGCTCTCGTAGCCCGCGTCGAGCGCGATCTCGAGCACGCTGCGGTCCGAGGTCTGCAACTGCACGACGGCGGTTTCGAGCCGCACCCGCTGCACATGCTGCCCGAGCGGCTCGCCGACCATCGCCCGGAAGATCCGGTGGAAATGGTACGGCGAGAGGCAGGCGACGCCCGCGAGCCGGTCGAGCGTGAGCTCCTCGCCGCGGTGGCGGTCGATGAAGGTCAGCACGCGGTTGAGCCGCTCGTGGTAGTCCTGCAGGGTGGTGGCGCGATTCGGTGTCATGGGAACGCGGCGATGATGCCAGAAAGCCGGAGGGGCTTGCTTTGCCGTTCTTGCGGATTTGCCCGGCCGGGGCGAGGCGGGAGGCGCCGCCTCGGCTCAACTGTTAGAGCAAGGGCGGGGTCGGATTCGCCCGCCGCCTGCGGCACATCTTGGCCTCTCGTTCCCGGTGGCCGCCGCGGCGGCACCGCGGCCCGCCCCGCCGCCGCCCTCCCATTTCGTCATGAGGAGTCCCAAGCCTCTGGTCTCCCATCTCTTCACCGCCGATCCGTCGGCCCATGTGTTCGAAGGGCGGATGTACATCTATCCGTCGCACGACCTCGCGCTCGAGGTGGAGGAGAACGACAACGGCGACCAGTACCAGATGACGGACTATCACGTCCTCTCGCAGGCCCATCCGGACGGCCCGACAACCGACCATGGCGAGGCGCTCCACCTGCGCCAGGTGCCGTGGGCCTCCCGCCAGATGTGGGCGCCCGACGCGGCGTACAAGGACGGCAAGTACTACCTTTATTTCCCCGCGCGCGACAAGGCCGGCATCTTCCGCATCGGCGTCGCCGTGGGCACGCGCCCCGAGGGTCCGTTCGTGCCGGAGTCCGAGCCGATCAAGGGCAGCTTCAGCATCGATCCCTGCGTCTTCCGCGACGACGACGGCCAGTTCTACCTGTACTTCGGCGGCCTCTGGGGCGGCCAGCTCCAGTGCTGGCCCACCGGCCGGTTCGTGGCCGACGCCAAGACCCCGCCCGAGGAGGCCCCCGCGCTCTGCCCGAAGGTCGCGAAGCTCACGCCGGACATGCTGCAGTTCGCCGCCGCGCCCCAGGACGCCGTGATCACCGACGCCTCCGGCGTGCCGCTGCGCGCGGGCAACAACTCCTGCCGCTACTTCGAGGGGCCGTGGATGCACAAGTACAACGGTACCTATTACCTCTCGTACTCGACCGGCGACACGCACCTGCTCTGCTACGCGACCGCGAAGAGCCCGCTCGGGCCGTTCACCTTCCGTGGCTCGTTCCTGCCGCCGGTGCTGGGCTGGACGACGCACCACTCGATCGTCGAGTTCCAGGGCAAGTGGTATCTGTATTACCACGACTCCACCCTTTCCGGCGGCGTGAGCCACCGGCGCTGCGTGAAGGTCCAGGAGCTCTTCTACGAGGCCGACGGTTCGATCCGACCGATGGTGCCCTGAGCCATTCGGTCGCGTGCCGAGCGACGAGCGACCAGCGGCTCGGTCCCAGAGGAGAACGAGCGAAGCATTCGCACTGGAAGTTCGCCTCCGACGGTTTGGCTCTCCTCCCTCGACAGCGTCATCTCGGCTGAACCGGGCGGCGGGCCGCTTCGGCTCCACGCCCGAGCGGTCGCGATACCATCGGGCTCGTCCTGTTCGGACGCCGCCGCGGACGTTCAGGCGAAGTCGGGCCAGTCCTGCTCGAGGTGGCGCAGCACGATCTCGGCGTTGCCGCCGGTCGCGGCGGCCGAGGTGCGCGCGATCGAGTAGAGGGTCTCGGTGCTGTGGCCGTCCTTGCAGGCGATCGCCATCGCTTCGAGCGGGTTCAGCAGTCGGCCATGGTCGTGGAACTCGCGGACGAGGATGGTGGCCGCGGCGACGGCGCGCTGTGTCGCCGGATCGTGGATCGCCGGAGCTTCGGGTTCACCGAGGCAGCGGTGCCAGGCGTCGCGTTTGAGGCTGTGCAGGCTCATCCTGCGGTCTGCATCGGACCACCGGCGGCGGTTCTGAAACCGCGCGCGCGAGGCCCGACGAAGCCCCCGGGGTGTTTACCCGCTGATCGCCGGCCCACGGCAACTGGTGAGGCCGCCCGGCGCGTTGGGTCGCGGGGCGGCCGGCGGCTGTCCTAGAACCGGCGCTTGTAGATCGCGCCGCGCTCGTCGGTGAACGTGATCGTCCCGTCGACGAACCCGGCAAACTTGATGCCGAGGCCCTCGTTGACGATTTCGCCCGCTTGGTAGACGCGCGCGCCGATCATCACTGTGCCGCCGTTGTCGTTCATCCGGGCCCCGGTGATGATATATGCCACGACAGCGCGGGAGATATCCGGGTCGGGATCGGGCGGTGGTGGGGGCGGCGGCGGCGGCTCGGGCTCGGCCACCACCTGGACCTCGGGCTCCGGTGGCGCCACCACCGGCTCTTCCGCCGGCGGGGGCGGTTCGGGGGCGACGACGGGCGCCTCGGCCACCGCGGGCGGCGGCGCCGGAGGCGGCGCGACGACCTTCGGAACGAACAGGCCGAACGGATCCGCGAAATAGATGAAGGCGGCGCCGCCGATCAAGAGGAGGAGCAGCAGCGCCAGCGCGATGCCGGGTTTGCCGCCGGACTTCGGCGGTTGGGCGATGGTCGGTTGGGCCGCGGCGGGTTTTTTCGCCGCACCGTATCCGGGAGGAGGAGGAAAACTGGCCGCGCGCGGCGGTGTCGGCGCAATCGATGCCGGCGCGGGCGCCGGGATCGGCGGCGGGGCTACCCGCGGGGAAGGAGGGACGGGCGGCGCAACCGGAGCCGGCGCGGGCGCATAGGCCGCGGAGGGCAGCGGGGGGGGCTCGAGGTTCGGCGCAGGTGCGAGAGCGGGTGCCGGGGCAGGCGCGGAGGCGGTCGGCGGCTGCACGGATTCGGCCGGTTGGGCGAGGAGACTGGCGAGCCGCGGTTTGCGACTCGCCGCGGGATCGGCGGGCGGGGCGGGGGGCGGAGGGGCGGCCGGAACGGGTTCGTTCGGCGCCGGCGGCGGCACGGCCGGGGCGGCTCCTGTATTGTCCGACAGCCCGCGCAGGCGCAGGGAAAGTCGCGGACGTTCCTCGTTACTCATGGGGCGATAGTGGTCGAATTCAGGACGTGAGCGCAATCGCCGGGACGGCCTTGGGCGAGCGAAATCAGACCGCTGTGCAACCGGTGCCGCGCAGCGCTCCGGCGGTTTCCTCGAGCCGGCGACGCAGATCCTCGACCATGCGGGCGAAGGAGTTGCCGGGCATCGTGATGGCAAAATGGAAGTCCGGATTCACGGCCCGGGCCGCGGCCTCGTCGCCGAGCACCAGATGGCTCAGCCATTTGCCCAAGCGCAGGCGCAGGGCCATCTGCGTGTGCACCGGCGCTTCATGGGGCCGGAACTGGTATTCGATCGGCTCGACGATCGCCTCGGGAAAGAACCACTGGCGCATCGCCGTGGCGGCGGCCTCGGACTGGGTGAGTCCGGCGGCCGCGATCTCCTGGTCCGGGATCGGCCGCGGGTCGGCGAACGCCACCAGCGGCAGACCGTGCGGCGCGGCGGCGCCGGCGAGCCGGCTGACGAACACCTCGCCGAGGGCGTGCAGCAGGCCGATGGTGTATCCGGTCGTCCCGGGCGCCCCCATCTCGCCGCACAGCGTCTCCATCGCGATCGCACAGGCGACGGATTTCCGCCAGAACGCGTCGGGGGTGAGCCCGTAGAGCACCAGCGGTTCGTGGGCGACGGAGGAAAGCGCATGCAGGGAGACGATGCGGTACACCTCCTTGAAGCCGACCGCCGCGATGGCCTCCTCGAGGCTCTCGACCGCGCGGCCGCGCGAGCCGTAGAAGGCGGAGCGGCTGGTGCGGAGCACGACCGCCGCCAGTCCGGGGTCGAGGCCCACGAGCTCGACCACGTCCTCGGTGTTCGACTCGGGGTCGGTGAGCAGGGTCAGCAGCCGCGGCATGATCGCGGGTGCCGGCGGTAGATCGCGTAGCAGCAGGTCCAGGTTGGTTTGGTTCAAGGTGTCCACAAATCCCCCGTCCCGGCTATCGGTCGACGACCGGCGCGGTTTAGGGAAATGTCCTCGCTCGTGGGGTGGGTTGGTTGGGGTTGCACTGCGGGGCTGGGTTGGTTCATGGCCGGGACCAGAGTTCGCGCTGGAGTGTTCGGAAGGTGGTGACGATCTCGGCCTGCCGGGCGTGGCGGCCGTCGACGATGACGTGGCGGCCGCCGATCACGGTGTCGCGGATGCAGGGGCGGCCGCCGGCGAACACCAGGGCGGCGGGCAGGCTGGCGGCGTCGGCTCCGGCGATGGCGGGGTCGTCGAGATCGATGGTGAAGAAGTCCGCCGGGCGGCCGGGTTCGAGCGCGCCGCCGGGCGCGTGGAGGCTGGTGGCGCCATGCCGGGTCGCGCAGGCGAGCAGGTGGGCGGCGAGGGCGCCGGGGTCCGGCTCGGCCGCGGCGGGCGTGAGGGGGGCGAGCACGTTGCGGTGGAGATGCTTGAGGCGCAGGTGGCACTCGAGGGCGCGGGCGTCCTCGAGCAGGTCGGTCTGGGCGTTGGTGTCGGTGCCGAGCGCGATGGCGACGCCGCGGTGTTGCAG
>JAEXPQ010000178.1 GCA_023446735.1 Verrucomicrobiota bacterium | reverse complement strand
GGGGGGCTCGATGCCCGCCGCCTTCCGCGCCCGATCCTTCGGGCGCAGGCCGTCCGCCCGGCCCGACCGCTAGCCACCGGACGGAGCGACAGCGGAGGAGGAAGCAGGGATCGTGACAGGCCGGAGGCTCGGCGCAGGGCTGGCGCGAGACGTGCCGCTTGGATCATTGAGGACGTTGCGAACGCGAGCGAACCACTAACCTTGAAGCAACCGCGACTTTTGTTGCTCCACGATTTCAGCAAATCGCGCGTCACGGTCGGGAAGCCTCAGCCACTCTCCAACTTTGTTAAGAAACGCGTCGCGTTCAGCATCCACCGGCTGAGGCGCCAGGCCCAGACCAGTGATCGCACTGCGATATTCTCCGATCCATCGAGCAGCATCTTCGGAGCGGCCGAGCGCTCCAAACAAACAGGCGAGTGCGTAAGCGTTCGCAGGACGGCCGGGTGATCGATCCCGAAGCAACTCGGCAACGGCACGCGCATCGAGCGCCTTGCCGAGCGACGGGAGGACTTCCGATTTCAACGCAGCGACGACGGCCGAAAGCGACTTCGCGTGTGCGTTCGGCGCAATCTCACGAACCTTGATGTTGAGGAACTGCGGCAAAACGACTGTTCCGCCTTCTTCGGTCGGAGCAGCCAAGACATGCACGCGGCACGTCGGTCGATAAGTTCCCGTGCGCAGTCTATCGAACCAGATCGCTTGCGCGACAGGACCACTGAAGCGCACGAGCACGTCGCCGCCAACTAACTGCCAGTCCGGAAAAGCGGCTCGGTAATCCGCAACGATCGGAGCAAGTTCACTGATGGTGAGTTTTCTAGCTGCCATGGTTTTCGCTATGGATGCACACCGGTTATCGGAACGTTGGGCCCAAACTGGCCAACTTGGCGGATTTGAAGGATTCGCTCCGGCGTCAGCGTGGCTCCACCAAACTTGTAGTCGAAGATGGCTGTCGGGTTATCGAGAGCGCCCTCCACGACATCGAGGCGGATTGATCCTCTTCCTCCAATGCCAGCCTGGCCATTGAGGTATGATACCTCCGTCGAGAGCCCGCGATCTCCGTATAGACTTTGATAACGCGTCAGCAGCCGATCCGCGTAACCATGCTTGAGTGTGCCGGCTCTCGAACCGAGACCAAGACCTTGTCGAGTGCCCCATGCATCGGCGCGTGTGGCGATTTCCTGAACAAGCTCAGCATTCGTTCTGACCGCTGCACTCTCTGCGGCTAGAGTGGAGCGGGCACCGTAGTCGTAGGTGGTTCAGAGGGAGGGGAAGTTCTCGGGGTGTTTCGCTCCTTTCCGGTGCCGATCATAGTCATAGGGAGAGACTCGCAAGCGGCATCTCGACGGGAGGAAAGAGTCGAATCACAGTTTCCGCAGGTCGGCCTGCAGGCCGGGCAACGCGGGCGCGAGCGCGGCGCGGAGGGCGGCGAAAGTGTCGCGCAGCAAGAGGCCGCCGCCCGCCACCAGGCGTACGATCCAGACGCCGGGCGCGAGTGCGGTCACGCCGCACAGGCAACCATCGCGGTGCAACGCGCGGAGCTGCTCCCACACCGGCGCATCGCCGGCAAGCATGGGCGCGGCGATCACCGCGGTGCCGAACCACGCCTCGCTCATGCCGTGAAACGCCGCAAGCCGCGCCAGCTCCGCTCCGCTGGCGTGGAGCTGTTCGCGCAGGAGCAGGCGGCCATCGAGCAGCACATCGAGCCCGAGCCGCAGGCGTCGCCACGCCCAGCACTCCCCGCGCCCCACCCTGCCCGGTGCAAGCTGGTCGGTGAAGAACGCGGACGCACCGGCTGCGAGCTCGAGCTGGGTGTGTTGCGCGTAGTCGGTTTCACGATGCGGGTAGAGCGCCTCGGGTGCATACTCGAGCCAGGCCCCGGCGCCGACGGCGAACCGCTGCCGGCACCGCGCCGCGCCACTTTGCATCATGAAGGCACGCGCGGCGGCGGGCGTCGTCACCGCGAGCGACGCGCCGGGTTCGGCGGCGAGGTCGAGCTCCAGTTCGTCGCCGGCGAGGATGCCGGCGGTCGAATTGACGAGCTGCACGTGGAGCGCACGGCCGTCCCAGTACGGTTTGCTCAGGTGGAACGGCGCGCGGAACGACTGCCGCGCGAGAAAAGTCTCGCCGCTGGCCCGCGCGGCCGCAGCGAGGTGCAGATGGCCGCGCAGCGCGGGGACGGCGGATGCCTGGCCGGTGTTCTCGGCGGGGGGGCGGGCTTTCTGCCCGCCATCCGAGTCCGCGGCGGGAGCCACGGGCATGTCGGGCGTAAAGCCCGACCCACCATACGGAGGAGACGGGCGCGGGCTAGTCCCGGCGGTTACCGCTGCAGTCGGATTCTTCAAGCGCTTCGTTCTCTTCGTTACCTTCTGTCGTCTCCGGTCTCTGGTTTCGATTCGCTCACGTGGTCTTCGGCTTCGTGGCGAAGAGCACCTCGCGCTCGATCCAGGCGATCACGCTGTCGAGGCCCTGCTCGCTCTTGAGGTCGCAGAAGAGAAACGGCCGTGCGCCGCGCTGGGCTTTGGCGTCGCGCTCCATCACGGCGAGATCGGCGCCGACGTGCGGCGCGAGGGTGATCTTGTTGATGATGAGCAGATCGCTGAAGCGGATCGCCGGGCCACCCTTGCGGGGGATCTTGTCGCCCTCGGCGACGTCGATTACGTAGATGAACGAGTCGACCAGCTCGGGCGAGAACGTGGCCGAGAGGTTGTCGCCGCCGCTCTCGACGAGCACGAGCTGCAAGTCGGGGAACGCCGCCTCGAGCCCGCGCACGGCCTGCTCGTTCATGGTCGTGTCGTCGCGGATTGCGGTGTGCGGGCAGCCGCCCGTCTCCACGCCGACGATGCGCTCGGGCGCGAGCGCGCTGTGGCGCTTGAGGAACTGCGCGTCCTCGAGGGTGTAGATGTCGTTCGTGACGACGGCCATCGAGTAGC